>DASTDR010000419.1:0-3749 GCA_035710265.1 Gemmatimonadales bacterium
CGACGAGATCGAGAAGGCGCACCCCGACGTGTTCAACATCCTGCTGCAGGTGCTCGACGAAGGGCACCTCACGGACAACTACGGCCGGGTCATTGACTTCAAGAACACCGTCGTCATCATGACCTCGAACGTCGGGGCGCGGGACGTCGCCAAGGGTAAGGCCCTGGGCTTCGGCAAGCCCGATGCCCGCGGCGATTTCGAGCGGATGTCGGAAAAAGTGAAGGAAGAGATCAACAAAGTCTTCAATCCGGAGTTCCTGAACCGGCTCGACGACGTGATCGTCTTCCACGCGCTCACCCGCGAGCACATTGCCCTGATCGTCACGATCCTGGCGCGGGACGTGCAGAAGCGCCTGGGTGAGGAAGAGCTCACGCTGCGGCTCACGCCGGGCGCGACCGACTTCCTGGTCGATCACGGCTACGATGAGCACTTCGGGGCGCGGCCGCTGAAGCGCGCCATTCAGAAGTACGTCGAGGACCCGCTGTCGGAGAAGATCCTCGTCGGAGATTTCGCCAAGGGCGACGAGATCGAAGTGGACGTCGCTCCCGACAAGGAGCGCCTCGCATTCAGGGCACTCTCCGGCTCGAAGGCGTGATTCGCCGGCTCACCCTTCCAATCGTCGTCGGTCTCGCCGTCCTCGCCCCGGGCCTGTGCATGGCCCAGGGCGAGGGCGCTCTCGGTACGACCCCCGCGCCTGATTCGATCGCCGTCTCGGGCAACAAGCGCAACAGTGCCACGGCGATCGTCCAGCTCAGCGGCCTGGTCGCCGGGCGCGCGCTGAACTACCGCGACGTGCAGCGCGCAATCCAGGCGATCTACACGAGCGGCCAGTTCGACGACGTCTCGATCACCCAGTCCAACGACGCCGCCGGAAGGACGATCCTCGAGATTCACGTGCGCGAGCGGCCGCAGCTGCTGCGCTGGACCGTGCGCGGGACCGACAAGCTCTCCGAGGGCAGTGTCCGCGACAAGGTCCAGATGACCGAAGGCCGGCCGCTGGACCCCGCGGCGCTGGAGCGCTCGCGCGCCCGCATCGACTCGCTCTACCACGCGCGCGGCTACTATCTCGCGCGGACCACGCCGCGCGTCGTCTACGAGCGGGACTCGGCCGCGGTGCGGGTGATCTTCGACATCGAGGAAGGCCGCCGAGTCGCGATCGCGCAGGTGGATTTCCAGGGCAACACGCACTTCAGCGACGCGCAGCTGATCGGCCAGATGAGCTCGCAGCCCGAGGGATTTTGGTGGTTCGAGTCGGGTGAGTTCAACGACGACAAACTGGCCGGCGATCTGCGCCAGAAGCTCCCGTCGTTCTACGGCAAGCAGGGCTACGTCGACTTTCAGGTCCTGAACGACACCCTGTTGATCAATGACAAGACCGGCAAAGGCTCGCTCGTCATCAACGTGAGCGAAGGCGATCCGTACCGCATCGGCACCTTCGAGATCGTCGGCAACCGGCGGTTCTCCACGCAGGAGCTGGAGCCGTTTTACCCGTTCCATGAGGAGAAGCACACGGGCCTGCTCGGCCTCGGGGGGCGGCGCCAGGCCGTGTATTTCGACGACGAGCAGTGGCAGGAGGCGACGCGCAAGCTGCAGACGCTGTACTACAACAACGGCTACATCTATGTCAGCGTGCGGCCCGACGTCATCCGCCGCACGACGCCCGACGGCGCCCCGGTGGTGGACCTGCGTTGGGTCATTACCGAAGGCCAGCCGGCGATCGTCAATCACATCGAGATTCGCGGCAACGACGTCACCCACGAGCGCGTGATCCGCGAGGCGATCGTGATGGTGCCCGGGGACGTCTTCCGGCAGGACGCGCTGCTGGCGTCCTACCAGCGCGTCTCGAACCTGGGCTTCTTCAATCAGCCGCTGCCGTTCCCCGACACGCGCCCCGCCAACGAGCAGGGCGACATCGACGTCATTTTCCACGTCAGTGAGAAGCGGACGGGGAACATCAACTTCGGCGCGTCGGTCGGGCAGGGCACGGGCATCGGCGGGTTCCTGGGCCTCGACGAGCCCAACCTGTTCGGCCAGGGCAAGCGCGGCCGGTTCCAGTGGCAGTTCGGCCGGAACATCAACGATTTCGACATCTCGTTCAGCGATCCGGCGATCCGCGAGTCGCGGATCTCCGGCACCATCAGCCTGCACAACACGCGCGTGCGCTACGTCATCGCAGACGTCGGCCGGCTGCGGCGGCGCGGCGGCAGTCTGCAGTTCGGCTTCCCGGTGTTCGGCGACAACTACACCCGCCTGTTCGTGTCCTACGGCATCGACCAGCAGAGCTTCATCGGATCGGCGACGAACCTCGCGTTCTCCGCCGCGTACCGCTGTAACAACTGCGTGCGCTCGACGCTCGGGCTTTCGCTTATGCGCGACACGCGCATCGACTTGCCGTTCCCCACGGCCGGCACCATGGTGCAGTTCGGCGTCTCGCAGAGCGGCGGGCCGCTGGGCGGCGCGGGGAACTTCCAGCGCGTGGATGCCGAAGGGCACTTCTTCGCGCCGCTCGGCACGATGGGCAACATCGCCTCGCCCGTGAAATTCGTGCTCGGCTTCAAGACCCGCTCGGGCGTCGTGTTCGGGAGCTCGCCGTTCTTCGAGCAGCTGTTCACGCTGGGCGGCACGCAGTTCTTCATCCCGTTGCGCGGCTATGACGAAGCGTCGATCACGCCGTTCGGCTACGATCCCACGGCGGCGGCGAGCGGCGCGAGCCCCAATGCGTTCGGCAAGGCGTTCATGGCGGTCTACACGGAGCTGGGAATGCGGGTATCCCAGATGTTGTACCTCTCGGCGTTCTTCGATGCCGGGAACGTCTGGAACCGCCCCGCGCAGTTCAACCCCACGCGCCTGTTCCGCGGCGCCGGCGTTGGCGCCGCCGTGATCTCGCCGCTCGGGCCACTGGGCGTCGATTATGCCTACGGTTTCGACCGCGTTGACATTCTGGGCAAGCCCGCGCCAGCTTGGAAGTTGCATTTCAAGCTCGGCAACTTCTTCTAAGCCACACACACAGTTCTCCGGGGAGTTCCCGTTTTATGCAGCGTCTCGTGCTCGTTTCGCTCGCCGCCGTCGCCGTGCTCGCCATGGCGCCCTCGCCCACGTTCGGCCAGGGGGCTCAGTCCTCGGCGCCGCTCAGGATCGCGTTCATCAATTCGCGCGAGATCATGCAGCGCACGCCGGGCTACGCCGTGGCCGAATCGACCTACCTGAAAGAGGTCGAAAGCTTCCGCGTCGAAGTGCAGAAGCTGCAGCAGCAGCTCGATTCCGCGGTGCAGGCGTTCGATCAGCAGTCGATCGCGCTCTCGCCGGCGGCGCGCCAGACCAAGCAGCGGGAGCTGCAGGCGATGCAGCAGCGCATGGAGCAGCGCACCAACGAGCTCCAGGACCGCGCGCGCCAGCGCGAGCAGGAGTTGCTCTCGCCGATTCAGGCGCGCGTGCAGTCGGTGATCCAGGGACTCCGCGCTGAGCTGAACTACGCGATGATCCTCGACGCCGACGCCGCGGGCGGCCTCATCGCGGCGGCGGACCCGTCGCTCAACATCACGAACCGGGTGCTGCAGCGACTTACCCAGGCGCAGTAACGGGACGCCCCGAGGTTCTCGTCCCCAGGCCCGTGCCCCGAGCCCCCAGTTGAATTCGGCGGGTACGCGGCCGCTCGCCGCGAGTGAAATCGCGGCACTCACCGGCGGACGGCTGGTGGGGCCGGGCACCACCACCGTCGCCGGGATCGCGCCGCTCGAGCGCGCGGGTCC
>DASTDR010000420.1:0-2834 GCA_035710265.1 Gemmatimonadales bacterium
AGTTCTGCCTGTTCGTACATGCAGAAGCCTCGGCGGATGCGTCACCAGCACGGCGTGCAACGGGCCGCCTGTGCGACCAGCCGAGCACGCCGGCCGCGGATCAGCCCCTCGTTCCTCGCGCATTCAGGAGACGTTCTTGACCAGCGCCGTGCGTTGGCGAGAGCTCAAGGGGCGCTCTCCCTGGCTGAGCGTCGATTTCCCACGTGGCCCATAGGCGACGATGGTCGGGTCCCGAGGCTGCCGGACTGCTCACGAACGCCGCCGCCAAGTTCGGCGTTGGCGCGTCCAGCGTCTCCCGCGCCCTCGCCAAGCACGACGACGAGCCGTTACGTCGTAACGGGCCTCTGCCGTCTCCGAGTCCTTATGGACGAATGCGGATGATCGTCTTCCCGTTGCGTCGCTCGGTCGGGTTGAGGGCGGCGACAGCATCGTCGAGGGTCGCGACGTTGCCGATGTTGGTCCGCAGTCGTCCGTCCCGCACCCGCTGGACGATCTCACTCAGTTGGGCACGATCGGACTCGACGACGAAGTCGACTGCCAGGCCGTCGGCGGGCCGCGCCTCGGGCGGCCCTACGACGGTCACCAGGGTTCCTCCGGCCCGGATCAGGTTTGCGGACCGCTTCTGGATGTCTCCGCCGATGACGTCGAAGACCAGATCGACGCCGCCGACGTCTTCCAGGGTGTCGTTGTCGAGGTCGACGAACTCCTGGGCGCCGAAGTCGAGCGCCTTCTGGCGGTCGGCGGCGCGCCCGGTGCCGATGACGTAGGCACCGGCCTCACGTGCGAGTTGCGTCACCATCGTCCCGACTGCGCCGGCCGCGCCGTGCGCGAGGACGCTCTGCCCCGCCTGAAGGTGGCCGTGGTCGAACAGGCCCTGCCACGCGGTCAGGCCGGAGATTGGCAGGCTCGCGCCCACGGTGAACTCGATGTCGCCCGGCAGCGGCGCGAGGTTGCGTGCCTCGATCGCGACATACTCCGCCAGGGTGCCGTCGCGATGCCAGTCCGCGAGGCCGAGCACCCGCTGGCCCACCGACACCCCCGTCGTGCCGTAGCCGAGGGCGGCGACCACTCCGGCCAGCTCGTGCCCAGGGATCGACGGTGTTCGGTCACGGCCGAGGCGATCGGTCCAGGTCGAGGGCCACGCCAACTCAGTCGGGACGAACCCCGACGCATGAACCTGAACGACGACGTCGTTTATCGCTGCCTGCGGCTCGGGCCGCTCCACCAGCGTCATCCCGGCCGTTCCCGCAGCCTGGTCCGTCACCACGATCGCCTTCATCGGGCGCCTCCCCGTGTCGAGTCCTCGCCTGCACGGCAGCCGATCCACTCCTTGTCCCAGGACGGGTTATCGGACAGAAACGGATCGATCAGGATCTTGGCCGCGCCCGCCTCGATGCGAAATGCGGAATGGCCGTACCATGTCAGTTTCATGGGAATTGTCTCCTCGGTCATTTGTCTCTTTGCTGGAGATGTTGCAGGGATGGAAAGCCCGTTCGACATCTGATGCCAGGGGCCATGGGTAGTTTCCGAAAGCGAAGGTGGAACAGCGCCTTCTGATCGCCCAGCACAACGTATCGCGACTGATCGATCGATTGGAGACAGAGGCCTTGTGCGCCGCGAGTCCTGCCCCGCTGACGGCCGGGGCCAAATCGTCCGGATCAAGCCCGCCGGCCGATCGCTCCTGAAGCGCATGTGGCCCATCTATGGGGCCGCGATTCAACGCGCCATCGGCGACAGGCTGAACGACGAGGAAGCCGGGATACTGGCGGCCTCCTGGGCAAGCTCTATAAGAGCGGGCACGATGACGGCTGATCACCGTTTTGTCCTCCTGGTACGTATCAAGAATGTGAGACCCGCAACGAACGCACCGAACAGGAAAGCAGCCGCAGCGATGACGGAGGCAAGTTTCCAGTGCAGCCGCGGCGGCAGGACAGCATTGGCGACACGTTTGAACTGGAGATCATTGGCGACTTCCGCGGCGAATTCGTCGCTCGTCAGCTTTGCAAGCAAGGCGATCGCCGCTTCGTAGGAAACGACGCTGCCGTTGGACGTCAGGACGCCGTCATCAATGACGACGTTGATGTCGTGTTGCACAAGCACGTCCGGGTACTTCTTTTGAAACGACGCTTCGCCGCCTGCCCAGGTCGTTGCCCGTTTTCCGTCGAGAACGCCCGCTTCGGCCAACACCAACGCGCCCGAACAATTGCTCGCCATCCAGTCAGCCGTTTTTGACTGATCCCGTATAAAGTCGATGAGCGCCCGGTTGCCGAGCACGGCGTCCATGCCGTAGCGGCTGGGCACGATGACCGCGTCATAGCGGGGCGCTTCAGCGAGAAGCCTGTCGGCCTTCAGCTTGATGCCTTCCTCGGTAAGGATATCGAGATCGCCGTCCGCGGCAACGGCCTTGACATTGATTTTTTGCAGCCAGGGTTTCCTGGCGGCGTTCCCGAAGACTTCAAGCGGAGCGGTGATATCGCTGGTCAGCACCCCGTCATAGACGATCACGGCGACATCAATGGAGTTGTCGCCGGCCTTCGCGGGCGCGGCGGCGAAGATCAGTGCCACCATCGCCAGACAACAAAAGCAGGCGCCAGTCCGTCTCATGCCGCCGCTCCAATGGCGATGGGTGCAAATCCGTTTTCGCCGCACCAGGCGAGATAGAGTTCTCGCAGTTTTGGCGTATCGATATAGTCAAGGAGTTCGGCGCGCCCACACGCCTTATACTCGGGGAGATAGCGCTTCCTCGTCAGTGCGCTGCCGTCATCGGATTCGGACTGGGCGAATGCGGCTGTAAATACGGCTGTTATAGCAACCGCGCTGGAAACCGCTCTGGC
>DASTDR010000421.1:0-2775 GCA_035710265.1 Gemmatimonadales bacterium
AGGTGCTGCATGAACTGCAGCTCTTCGCGCATCCCCGACACGGAGCGATTCAGGTCTTCGATTTCGGACTCGAGCAGCTCGACCTTGCGTTGCATGTCACGCAGCTCGGGCGGACCGTCCCGGCCGCCTTCCATGCGGCGCGCCACCGATTTGCCGAGGGGCGAGTCCACCAGGATCGCGGCCACGGGAATCAGCAGCGCTACGATGAGAATGACTGCAAGCACCCACATGATCGGATTCTATGAAGACCCCGCCCAGCGCGCCACCTCCGCCTCGACGTCGTCCAGCAGCGCGGTGCCATAGCGCGCCATGAAGGACGCCGCCGTGAGCACGCGCTCCTGCGGTTTGCCGTTCGGCGCGAGCGCCGCCCGCGCCCGGGCGAGCTGCGCCGCGACGGTGCCCTGGGCGCGCTTGAGGCTGGCAACCAGCTTCTTTTCGATCTCGTTGGTGCCGGCGAGCGCCGCGTTGCGGGCCGACTCGACCGTGCGCTCGAGTGTGGGATCGATCTGTTGTATTTCCCCGCTGATCCGCTGGAAGCGCGCCGCCACGTCGTCGCGCAATTCCTCGAGCGCAGCGACGAGGTCCTCGGGCAACTCGGCGCGCGCGAGCCGGCTCTCGAGCGCGCCCGCGGGCTCGCTGAAGTCCTCGGGTTTGAGGTCGTGCTTCTGGAGCACTTTGTCGACGCGCGATTCGATGATGAGTCCCGACCAGCGCCGCATCGGTGCCTGAGGAGTCACTTCCAGCTTGCTGAAGAGCGGCTTGGACTCGGGCAGGTATTCCATCTCTCCGGGTCCGCCAAGGTAGGCGACCGTCGGGAACAGCGCGGCCTCGATCACGGGTCGCAGCAGTACGTTCGGCGACAGGCGCTCGGGGGTCTCGGCGGCGATTGCTTCCAGCTGATATCGCGTGAATCCCTCACTGCTCCGCCGCGTCACGAATATGGGGCCTTTGTGCAACCGGTCGCGCCCGCCGCCTGGAACCAGCCGGTCCCGACCGAGCTGTCCCTCCACCATGACCGGCGTCAGTCCATCGGGTAACGTCTCGTCCAATGCTTTGAGGATCCAGGGCGCCGCGGCGCGCTTGGCCGCGCGATCGTAGGCGCGAAACACCGCCAACCCACGGCTCGCCAGCAGCGCATTCAGGGCCTGCGCCGCCGCATCGGCCAGATTCGTCTCGGGGCGATAGGCCTGCTCGAGCCAGGCCAGCACTTCAGGCTTGAACTCCGAATCGGGCAATGCCGCTGAGAGCGCCGCCAGCGCGCCGGCGGCATCCGTCCCGCACGGTTCGCGAAACAGCGGGAGTTGCGGGGCCTCGTGCGGACGATCGCGCAGGACGAGGCGCACCGGCTCGCCATCGCGCCCGAGCACCCAGGCATGATTCCCCTCCGCGAAGTCGTGATCGTCGCCGGCAACCCAGAACACCGGAACGACCGGAACGCCTCGCTCTGCCTCGACGCGTCGCGCGACTACGATCGCGGATATCGCTTTGTGAACCGTGTACAGTGGGCCCGTGAACAGGCCCGGCTGCTGGCCGGTCGTCACAGCGAGCACCTCGCCGGCCGCCAGCCGGTCGCGGCCGGGGCCGGGCAGCGTGGCGGACAGGACGTCGGCGGTCACCCGCCGAGGCGTGCCGGCGGGAATCGCGCGCGGATCGAGCGGCGGAACGGTGGTGGCGATGCGAGCGATCAAGTCGGCTCCGGGATCATTCGGCGAAAATGTCTGCTGTGAAAGTGAAGACCTGAGTCGCCCCGCCCGGTTCCCGCCAGCTCCCCCGCGCCAGCCCCGCCTTGCGACAGGCGGCGTCGAGAAACGCTTCGGCCCCGAAGCCGTGCTCGGGTGCCACCTGGGGCAGCAGCACGGCATGCGCGCGTCCATTCCGCACCAGGATGCCATCCCGGCCGATCACGATCCGGTCCGGCTGGGCGCTCGGGACGCGAACCGGCTCGCTCAGCACCGAGATCTCGATCCGAAGGTCGGCGAGTTCCTCCCGCGTCACCGGCGGGAAGCGCGGGTCGCGCTGCGCCGCGGACACCGCTACCTGCCGGATGACCTCCCCGAGCGGATCATCACTCTGCACGTGACCGATGCAGCCGCGCAGGTCGCCGCCGGCCTCGTGCAGCGAGACGAACGCGCCGCGCCGCTGCCGGGCGGCGGGGATGTCCGGCACTCGCGGCTCCGGCCCTCCGGCGACCATCGCTTCGATCGCCTGCCGCGCCAAGGCCAGCAGCGCGGTCCGATCGCCGTCCGTCAGCTCAGGAGCCGCGATGGTACTTCTCTCCCCGCCGAATCGTGTAGGCGCGGTAGAGCTGCTCGTACACAACCACCCGGGCCAGCTCATGCGGTAAGGTCAGCGGGCCCAGGCTCCAGCGCCGCTCGGCGCGCCGCACCAGGTCCTGTGGCAGGCCCTCGGCGCCGCCAATGGCGAACGTGACATCGCGACCCTCGAGCTCCCACCGCCCTGTCAGCTCGGCCAGCTGTTCCGAGGTCCATGGTTCACCGTCCAGCGCCAATGCGATGAGACGCGAATCCGTGAGGGTTCCCTCCGGGACTCGCGTCTCGCTCACTTCGCGTTCCTCGACTTTGGCGTAATGGCGAAGCCGGCTCAGGTAGTCATCACAGGCCGCGCGCAGCGCCACGTTTTTCATTCGGCTGCCGCCGAGCGCGACCACGCGATACCGCATCAGGCATACATGCCGCGCAGCCTGTGCATCCCCGCCACACGGTCCACGGCGACGATGTACGACGCGATGCGGTTCGCGACGCGGTGCTTGGCCGC
>DASTDR010000422.1:0-6899 GCA_035710265.1 Gemmatimonadales bacterium
CCCCGGATCGATCCAGATCGGATCGCCGAGGTCGTTCGTCGGTGCCGGAGGAAGTCCGTTGCCCATGATCGCTACTGCGTGAACAACCAGGCGCTGACGACGCCGAAGATAATGCCGATGAGGAGCCAGGTGCGGCTCTGCGGGTGCGCCGCCCCGCCGCCGCGCGACATGCGCCGCAGGCCGAGGACGATGAAGAGGACCGAGAGGGCGGCGAGGATGTATTTGGCGGCCATCAGTTGTATTCCTCTGACCCTCACCCTATGACAGGCACCTGCTCCACGTGGCCCCGCGTCAGGTTCGGCACCCACACCTGATAGGCGCCGCCTATCAAGAACACGTGCTTGAGCGCAGGCTGATCGTCAGCGAACACGCGCTGGCCGCTCGCCTGTCCAGCGAAGCCCCAGACAGGCAGACGTGTCTGAACCATGAGCAGGTTCGACATGGTATTACCAAACTGATCTGAAATCGCGGCTCTCGCACGTGCGAATTCGCGATGGGATCGCCCGAGGCGCGCCGCCCGTTCTTCGGACACGCGAAGACCCTCTGCCACGGCCCCGCTCGGAAGCCGCGTCCTCTCGACGAAAGACCACCACGGCGTGATCTCAAGACCTTCGTGCAACCGTCTGCTGGTCCACTTGTACAGTCGAACACCTGGGGTCAGCAACATCTTCTCTGGTGTGCGGAGGAACGCTCTTCTGACGGTTGGATGGACGCTATCGAACCGCAGGTCCTGGTTGAGAATCACCTCAGTCTCACGTCATGCCTGCGAGAAGCTTCTGTTGCCGCCACGCCGGGGCGCTCGTGTTGAACAGCGGCGTACCCGGGTCAAGCAGACACAGATAGTGCGCGGCCAGGATGCGCTGGCGCTGGTAGCCGTTCTTCAGCACGTCGATACAGTGCGCGCGTGTGACCGGCGCACCCATGAAGTACCGGGTGCCCGGTTGGAAGCGCCTTGCGTTGGCGTCCCACCAACGCTTGACCTTCTCCTGGTCCGGCCACATCAGGCCTTCGTCAGGGTCCATCTCGACGTTCTCATCGTCCGGGTTTTCGTTCGGTCCGGACTCGAAGTCCTCGGGCTGCGCACGCCAGAGTTGCAGCGCGTCCAGGTCCGCACCGGTGATGAGCGTGAACGCCTCACCTGCCAATCGTGCAGTTTCGGGAGCTGTCATGTGATCGATGAGCCATGGCACGTATGCCGCGTCGGCGACAATACCGCTGCCTTGTATCAGCCATCGAAGCTGCCCAGCATCACGGGCGAGGGCTTGCAGCGTCGAATGTGCCGCGGGAGTGTCCATCGCCTGGAGCGTCAAGCGGAAGGCGCGTGCCCGATGCATCGCTTTCGGATTCAACGCCATCACGCTGAGCGTGTCCACGGCGGTGCCGCGATTGCCGAGGAGGACGGCCGACCAGGTTCCCCAGAAGCGGCACTGCGGGTCCTCGTCGGCGGTCGCGGCGGCTACGCATCTGGATCCGAGCACGTGAAGTCCGAGTTCGCCAACTGACCGCAAAGCCCTGCTGCGAACTGCTCCGGCAGGGTCGCTGAGCCACGGACCAGTTTCGAGACCGGGATCGACGCGATGCATCGCGCAGGCGGAGAGTCCTGCCAGGCGTCGTGCGGGATCTGCGCTTTTCACGAGCTCATGCACGACGCCCTGCAGGTTCCGACGTTCGGCCCAGCCAAACGCGGCCTTTAGACCTTGAAACGCCAGCGCGCTCTCACTCCCAAGCGCCCAGAACTTCTCCAACCATGCCGGTTCCCGATCCTCCATCGATCGGATGGCCGCTGCGAACGCCGCCCCGACTGAGGGATCTTCGAGCATGGCATCGAGCATTGCACGAGCGCCGGTCCCAGCGACGGTCAAGCCGTCCAAGTGGGCAACCAAGCGCTCGTCGAGGCGCGCGAACACATCCAGGTTGGCGTGCGGCAGTCGGAGAAGTGCCATGCGAGTCTCGGACAGGCTCGCGGCCTCCTGTGCGTGAATCGACACGACACTGTCGATTGCGACTTTCGCCATCGGATCCTGGCCGGTCATGGTTTCGACCGCGGAGAGTCCCTATACCCAGGCTTGAGCCGTGTGCCCGAATGATGCCGAGGGTGTCTCCCCATTGTCAGTCTGACGTCTCGCCGCCACTCCGGTACCACGGCAACTTCACTACAGCACGATGTCATTCAGGCGGGTGTACGTAGAGCAGTTGACCGGCACCGACATCGGCTCGCGGACGCCAGCGCAGCCGCAGGGCGTCGGGCGCCTGCCTCCGGTCGGGTGAATGTCCACTTTCAGGTGCATGGCTCGAGCCGGATGGGAACAGGGCCCTCATGCGTCCTTCTTCGCGAGGTCGGCTTTGATCCCATTGACGAGCTCGCGAAAGTCTCCAAAGATCTCGACCTCAGCGTCGAACGCGCCCTGATTCTCGGCGATGTACTCCAGCGCCGGCATCAACTGCCCGGCGATCGGCTCGATGTCCTCGGGACTGGTCGCCAGCTTGTGCTGCACCAGTCTGATGAAGCATGAGGCCGCGTTGGCGGCTTCGACATCATCGTGCTTCCCCGACAGTACCGAGTCCCTGAATCCGAGCATGTAGTACCTGAATGCCTTGGCCGGCATGAACTCAAGCTCGCCAGCGGCCGCCACCGGAGCCATGACGAATCGATCCTGCATCTCCTCATTGCTGCGGCCGGCGTAGATCTCGTGGGCATGCCGCTGATCCAAGTCGTCTCTCCAGTCGGCCCAATCCATTTCAGTAGGAATGCCGTCAGTCATGGTCCTCCTCCTTTCGGATCGAATCAGGGTCCGCAAAGGGCCTTGACCTTCTTCTCCAGCTTCGTGATCCAGCGGCCGATGTTGGCGATCTCCTGAGCATGACGGCCGGGCTGCCACTTGTCGTCCCAGTCCTGGCGCATTTGCTGACACTTCTTGACAACGGCCAGCTTCCACTTTGCGGCGTCGCACGCGGACAGGCCGCTCGGCGGTACCTGATTCGCGGGATCACATGGTCCGTACTTATAGTCCTCGTAGTCCTTCTGGCGCTGTTCAGCAGCCGTTAAGACGGTTGGCCCCACGGTCCCAACCATGTCGGCCGTGTTTTCATGGTTCTGGAACTTCTTGTCCGTCAGCCGGCACGCGTTCTTCCCGTCCATCTTCACGTCGAAGGAGTACAGGATCCAGGTCGACTCCTTCATGAACGTGCTGGACTTGACACCGCCGGCGACGCCGGCGTTGTCGCCGTTGGACAACGAGAACTGGGACCCTTTTACAGCGATCATCATTCCGTCGGCTTTGACCGTGGTCGTGCCGCTGGCGAGCGTCATCGATTGCGAGATATTGGGATAGGGAATGGGCACGGGGCCGCCAGGCGACGGCGTCTTGCAGACGTCCGGAATCGTCGCGATAGACGTGTGGTTACTGCCCTTGTGGACCAGCGAATTCACGGTGCCGTTGACCTTGACGGTGACCGGCATGATCAGCTCGCCGTCGGGGCCGGAGTTGCCACGAGCGCCGATCCGCGTTCGCCGCTCTCGGAGCTGGCCCAGAGAAACGCGAAAGGCCCGTTGGCGTAGGATTTCCTCGCCGCGATCACCGAGAGCGCCAGGTGGAGTGATGCCGACGCCGCCGACACGTCGCCACAAGAATCGGCTGGCGCTACGAAGTCGGAGGCGGACTCGAACGCTTCCTTCGTGCGCAGGCAGGCGAAGCCGAATTCATCCGCGCGGTACGGCTCGCCGTTCATGTCGCAGTACACGTCGGTGACCCTGGCGCCGGGAGGCAGTCCGGCCAGTCCTTCACGGAACGCGGAGGTCAGACCTTCCCCAATGCAAACGGTTTCCGTCTTAATGAGCCTCGACTCCATGCCGCGGCCGACGCTTAGGAGTTTCGCCAGCGGCTCAATGCCCGCGCGCATCGCCGCGTCCTCGCTCAGCACAAGGGCCGCCGCGGCGCCCTCGCCGGGAATGAACCCCCAGGCGTTGTTCAGGCGGCCGGCGCCGTGGAGCTGATCCAGTTGCTCCAGCCACCGCAGCGTCTCGGGTGCGAGGTAGGACTCGACGCCGGCTACGACGCAGGACTGGAAGGCGCCTGCGTCCATCCTGCTGCAGGCCGCGTGCAGCCCGAGAAAGCCCGCCGCATGACCGACGGGGAAGACGGCGATCGCGGAGAAACTACCAGCAAACCGGTCGATCAGGACTGCTCGCAGGTGCGGCTCAAGATCTGTCGGAAGGCCGGGGCGGGGCGACGGCAGCCCAAGGGCCAGCACTGGACGAATGTCCGGACTGGCCGACTGACTCAACACGCCCAGAGCCTCCTCGAGGGCCGGGAACAAGAGCGCCTCGAACCGCTCGACGCCCTTGACCTCCAGATCGAGCCATGGTGCGAGGGCGACGCGCACAGGCTCGCCTACCGAGTCGGTCAGATCCGGAAGCTCGACAAGCCCGCTGACCCCGGCGCGGACTGCCGCCGCTGAAGACCAGGCGTCACGCCCGACCGGCGTCGACGCGCCCAGCGACACGACATGGATTGGGACGCGGGGATTCACGATCGTCCGTTCTGCTCGCTGGCGGTGACGTCGGTCTTGAGCGTCACGACCGTGAGCTCAAGCTTGTGCGGTTTGAAGTGACACGGCAGTGCCGTGTGCCACACGAGCGACACGCGCGGGTGATCGGCGTCGATGATGACCGTGTGCAGCTTGCGCTCCTTGTGAATCTCGCGACTGCCGTCGTAAAAGCGCGTGTCGAACCCGAGAAATACCTTCGGAAGGTCAAACCGCGCCTCCCCATTCGGCGTCAATCCGAGAAGGGCCGCAGCCTCCCCGCCGCGCAAGAATGCCGGCGCCTGCTGATCCTGCGGCGCACATTGAAAGTAGCGGTCGTCAAAGTCGTCCGGCAGCAGCGGTTGACGTGTCTTCATCCAGTTGTCGTCGTAGGTACCGGCGAAGCCGACGCGTGGCTGCCAGTGGCCCGCAATCGCCCCGAAGCCGGCCGGCCGCGGACGATCGTTCCACGACCGTACCAGTTCGCCCGGATACTCAACATTCGGCAAGGCTACGCCAGAGACGTTGTCCCGTGAGACAGCAAACCCGGTCCCGACCGGGTTGCGCCAGTCGAAGTCGCGCTCGGGGCTGGGCGACCGCCTGTCAGCACCGCCGAACCCACGCTCGTAGGTCAGCGGCATCTTCACGAATGGTACCGGGGCGGAACGCCCGGCCGTACCCCATTCGCGGTCGCCAGTCACACGCAACGTCTTCTGCACCGGCCCTACGCGGAAGCCGACTTCCATCTCTGTGACCGGCCTGCCGCCAGGCGCGTGCGCGTGACCGACGACAATGATGTCAGTGGTCTTCTTGGCGAGCACCAGATCGTTGTCGAACTTGATGCTGCTCGTCCCGGGCTCGCCCAGGTGCTCGGGCACCCGTAGCACTGGCGGTTGATCCTTCGACACCTCGGTCGAGCCATCAGGACGGATGTCGAACGTGCACTTGACGGCAACGAGCCAGACCTCAGCGCCGTTGCGATCGCGAACCCAGCCGCGCTCGGCGGCGAACGGGGTACGGTTATCGACCTGCCACATGGGATACCGACGACGTCGAGCGCCGCTAGTTGATGTCCACGGCGGCGCCCTTGATCTTGTTGTAGCCGCTCGATCGGCTCAGCACGTACGTCCCCTTGATCAGGACCTTCCCGGCCCGCGTCAGCGTAATACTCGCCTCGCCGCACCTCAGCACGATCTCCCGCTCCGCCGTCAGCACCAGCCTCTGATCGTCCACCTGTGCCGAGACGACCGGTGCAGGCTCCGCTACGCCGGGCTGGATCGCCCGAGAGTCCTGAAGCACACCGACGACAATCGGGCGCCGAAGGTCACCCTGGTCGAACAGCACGACCACGTCCGTGCCGACGTCCTGACGCCGCAGCGCCACTGTCGTTCGCGCAGCCACGATCTCGTTAGCAATCCCTGGAATGCCGGCAACGAGGGGGCGATCGTCCAGGCCGAACCCACGCAGACGCGCGGTGGCCGCGCCGGGAACGCCAGCGGTCGCAGCCGGCGTCAGCGGGCGGCGAGTCAACTCTGAGAAGTCGCCCACCTCCGGCTCGAGTACAAGCACTTCGAACGGGTCGTCCTGCTTCCAGTTGCTCATGCGCGTCCACCCATCAATTGATGCCGACCTTGCTGCCCTTGACCACCACGTCGCTCGACGCCTTGACGTTGACCTTCCCGCTGCCATCGATCTTGATGTCCTTGCCCTTAATCGTGATCGTTCCGTCCTTCTTCATCGTGATGCTCGCGCTGCCCGTCTTGATGGTCACCGAATCACCGGCATCCAGAATGAAGTTCTTCCCCACTTTCGAGGAGTCGTCCTTGCCAATGCTCGTCGTACGTCCGCCCTTGACGTTTCGCGCTTCGTCGCCACCGATTGAGGTTGACTCGTTTGACTTCACGTTCGTCGTCTGATTGGCGCCAACGTCGACCGACTGATTCGCCCCGACGCTCGTCGACTGATTCGCGCCGACGTTGATGGTCTGCGCCGCGCCGACGGTCAGCGCCTGCAGGCCGCCGACCGTGATCTCCTGCGCAGCCCCGACGCTGATCGTCTCGTTGATCCCCACGCTGTGCGTTCGCTGCATCGTCACCGTCGCCGTCTCGCTGCCGCTCACGGTCGCGCCGCGGTTGCCGGTGATCGAGACCGTCTCGTTGCCGGTGACGCTCTTCGTGCGATTCCCGCCGACGGTCAGCGTCTCGTTGGCGCCGATCTTGGCGTCCCGGTTCACCCCGACGTCCCACTTCTGGTTGTTCCCCACGGACTCCGAGTCGTCCACGTCGATCCGATCCGTCCGGTTGTTGTGCACCGTCAGCGTCTGGTCGTGCTCGATCACGCTGTTCATGTCGTACTGGCCGTGGACCGTGATCTTC
>DASTDR010000423.1:0-4950 GCA_035710265.1 Gemmatimonadales bacterium
CTTCGGCTCGGCTTGAATGAGGAGCCCCGGAATCGCGACCCGCCGTTCCTCGAGCGCGGACACGAGGTTGAACGGCGCGTCGGCAAGCACGAGCGCCGGTTGATACGGCGCCTTCCGGGCGCGTTGCAGCACCCGCTCGATCTCCACGCTGTCGATGTTCGCGATCGCCGCAATGCGCGCGAGGGTGAACCGCAGGTTCGTTTCGGGGCCGGGCAGCAGCGACACGGTGTAGCCGGGTACGTTTTCCGCGAGGACGCGGCCGTTGCGATCGTAGATCAGCCCGCGCGGCGCGGGGAGCGGAATGGGGCGCAGCCGGTTGGTCTCCGACTGCAATTGATACTTGCCGTGTCCGAGGATCTGGGTGCGGAAAAACGACAGAATGAGAATGCCCAGCACGATCCACACGCCCGTCCGTGCCACGCCCAGGCGGCGATCGAGCAAGTATGGGTGAAACGCGTTCACGCAGAGACGCCCACGGTGCTCACGCCCGCGCGGCGGGGCGACAGCCAGCCGCGGAAGAACCACAGCACGGCGATCCCGACGACGGCGGTGGTCAGGCCCTGGAGCGGAGACCAGACGAGCAGTTCCCAGGCCACCTGTGAGCTCTGGAGTTTGCCCGAGACGAGCAGGATGATCAGGTTGCGCAGCCAGGTACCCGCAAAGAACAGGCACCCCTTCACGAACACGTGCTCGGCGAAGAACACCGCCTTGGCCCACGAGGAGAAGAATCCGACCAGCGTGTGCGCGAGCGCCCCCGCCCCGAAGCTCACCGGTGTCATCGCATCACGGAGCAATCCGATGACGAATCCCGCGGCGGCGCTCCTGCCCGGCTCAGCGCGGATCGTGTAGATCAGCAGCGCCAGCAATAGGAAGTCCGGCGCCACGCGATCACCACCCAGATGGCTCCGCACCGTGAAGTGCAGCAGCACGAGCAGCGACATGATCACCGGGTAGCGGTAGCGGTCGGTCCGTCTCATTCGGGCGGTACCTCACCGATAGACCCGCTGTCCTGAGGGGTGGTAAAGGCACTTCGCAGATCGGACCCTGCAGGACGCGGAGTCGTCAGAATCATCACGTGCGACAGCTCGGCCGGATGGATCGCGGGACGGACGAGATAGGTGCGTCCCCAGCCCTTTTCTTCCCCTGCAGGGCCGACGACGACGCCGATCGGAATGCCGCGCGGAAACACGCCGCCGAGCCCGGAGGTGGTGATCACCGTGCCCGGGGGCACCTGCTGGCGATAGAGCACGCCTTGCAGCTCGAGCAGCCAGACCCCGGGTCCCTCCGCGCCGTGCGGCGCCGCGATTCCGACCACGCTTCCGTCCTGCGCCACGGCGCTCGCGCGAAACTCGGGATGGGCCCAGCTCAGCACCACACTCGAGTGCTCACCCACGGACGCGACGAGTCCGACCAGCCCCTCAGGACTGACCACCGCCGACAGGGGCCGCACGCCTTCACGGCGCCCCGCCGAGACGAGGAAACTGAGTGGATTGGTGGGCTCGGGTTGGTGCAGAATCTCGGCCGTGACGTAGCCGCCGCCGATTCGCGCGCTTAGCCCCAGCAGCCTGCGCAGGCGATTGTTTTCGTTGCGCAGCTCGGGAAGGAAGGCGGCGGCGAGCGACGCGGAATCGCGCTGCGCCACGACGTAGTCGAAGCGCGTGCGCGCTGCGGTGAGGAGCTCAGTCTGGCGCTGAAGGAAGATGAAGGGAGCCAGCACACTCTGCTGCAGCCCGTGGGCGACAGGGTCGCGCCATTGCGGCGGGAGGCTCAGCGCGGCAATCGACAACCCTAAACACGCGAGGAACAGCAGCGTGTCGCCGCGAGACGCGTAGCGATCTGTGCCGATCGCCATGCCGCTACGTGGTCAGAACGTTGCGGTATTTCTCGGGAGCGTCGAGGATCCGCCCCGCCCCACGCACCACGCAGGTCATGGGGTCCTCGTCCAGGTGTATCGGCAGGCCTGTCTCCTGCTGGAGCAACAGATCCAGTCCGCGGATCAACGCGCCACCGCCGGTCATGACGATGCCGCGGTCCACGATATCGGAGGCCAGCTCGGGCGGCGTGATTTCCAGGGCGCGCCGCACCGCATCCACGATCTGCTGAATCGGTTCCTGCACCGCTTCGCGAATCTCACTCGAATGCACGCGCACGATCTTCGGAATGCCGGACACGAGATCGCGGCCTTTGACTTCCATTTCCCGCTCTTCCCCGACCGGCGCCGCGGACCCGATCTGGATCTTGATCTGTTCCGCCGTGGGCTCGCCGATGAGGAGGTTGTAGTTCTTGCGCATGAACTGCACGATTGCCTGATCGAGCTCGTCGCCGCCCGTGCGGATCGATGTGTCGGACACGATCCCCGAGAGCGCGATGACCGCGATCTCCGTCGTGCCGCCGCCGATGTCGATCACCATGTTCCCCGTCGGCGTTTCGACCGGGAGTCCGACACCGATCGCCGCCGCCATCGGCTCGGCGACCATGTAGACTTCCTTCGCGCCGGCCGACTGTGCCGAGTCACGTACCGCGCGCTTCTCCACTTCAGTGATGCCGCTGGGCACGCACACGATGACCTTCGGTCTGACGCGAAACAGATGGCGGTCGATGATAGTCTTCAGGAAGAAGCGCAGCATCTTTTCGGTCACATCGAAGTCGGCGATCACGCCGTCCTTCAGCGGCCGCACGGCGAGCACGCCGTCGGGCGTGCGGCCGAGCATGCGCTTAGCTTCGAGACCGATGCCTTTGACCTTGCCGGTAGCTTTTTCGATCGCGACGACCGAGGGCTCGTTGAGCACGATCCCCTCGCCGCGTACGTAGACGAGTGTGTTGGCGGTACCAAGATCAACGGCGATTTCGTTCGCCGGACTCCAGGCACCCATTTTAAAATTCAGCCAGCGTGGTGGCACGTGATCGTCGGCAAAAAGTTGGAAGGCGGGACAGCGAACGCGCACAAGGTAATGGAATGCGTAACCCCAAGCAAGGATGAAGCTTGACGGGCCCAAATCAGCGGACTAGCCTTTCGCCCATGCGTCGCGTGACGCCCGACACAATTGCCGTCGTTGACCTCGCGGTGTGCGACCGTTGCGGTTTGTGTCTGCCGCTGTGCCCGCCCGAAGCGATCCATTTGGAACTCAACATTCTCACCGTTGATCGAGCGACGTGCACCGGGTGCGAGAAATGCATTGCTCCTTGTCCGGTCGGCGCCCTCACGATGCAAGGGAGTGGGGAGTGGGGAGTGATACCTACAGGGGCACCCGAGCGACCCACTCCCCACTCCCCGCTCCCCGGATCCTATGCCTGACGTCGACGTTCTGGTCGTCGGCGCGGGCCCGGCCGGCGCGGTCGCCGCGTGGCAGGCAAAGCTCGCGGCGCCCGAGCTCGACGTCGTCCTGCTCGAACGTGACCGCGCGGTCGGGTCGCCCGTCCGCTGCGCCGAGGGCGTCGGCGATGCCGGGCTCCGGGAGTTCGCCAATCCGGATGGCGCCGACTGGACTGCGCGCCGGATCACGCGCGTGATCTTCCAGGCCCCGGACGACACCGAGGTCCTGGTCGCGGAGCGCGGCGTGGGCTGGGTACTCGATCGCACGCGGTTCGATGCGTTTCTCGCCGCGGAGGCGTCGCGGTCTGGCGCGGAGGTGCGTGTTGGCGCCGAAGCCACCGCCATGACCCGCAACGGCGCAGGCAACGGCCGCTGGCACGTGCAGGTCAAGGAGCGGGGCCGCGAGGAGGTCTATCGTGCCCGGATTGTGATCGGCGCGGACGGCGTCGAAACCATGGTCGGCCGCTGGGCGGGTCTCGATACGCGCGTTCCTTCGCGCGACATGGAGTCGTGCGCACAGTATGTGCTGCAAGGGATCGAGTTCGATCCCGACGCGATCTATCTCCAGTTCAGCGACGCGATCGCGCCCGGCGGGTACGCCTGGATCTTCCCCAAGGCGGTGGGTGTGGCCAACGTCGGGCTCGGCATGGTGGCGCTGAAGAGCGACGGCCGTAATGCCCGGCAGTATCTCGATGCCTGGATCACTCGCCGCTTTCCGACTGGGGCACGGACCGGCTACACCGTGGGGGGCGTGATCGTCCACACCACGATCAAGAAAACCTACGCCGACGGCGTCCTGGTTGCCGGCGATGCCGCGCACATGATCAATCCACTGTCAGGGGGCGGGATCAACAACGCGATGAAGGCGGGCCGGCTGGCGGGCTGCACGGCCGCGGCGGCCATTCGTGAGGGTGACACGAGCGAGCGGCGCCTGTCCGCATATCATCGAGCCTGGATGGAGCTCCTGGGGGAGGATCACCTCAAGTACTACCGGATCAAGGAAGCGCTCGAGCACATGGACGATGAGTTCTTGAATTCGTTGGCGCGCACGGTGAACAGGATTCCGCAGGAGAAGCGTACGATCGGACGGATCTTTACCCACGCCCTGATCAAGCATCCGCAGCTGATTCCGGTAGCGGCGCGCTTTTTCGTATAACGCTAGCGCTGAAACGGCAGTCGTACCGGGACGGGACCGTAGTAAAGCCCCCAGCAGTAAACGGCGCCAGTCGCAACGGACCCGCATCAGAACTGCGCGCCGAGCTCGAGCGACGCGAGCTTCAGACCCGGGGCCGCCGCCGTCACTGGATTCGAGGACGACCCTGTGACGCCATCTCCGAACTGTCCATATCGGTTCGAGCCCCAGCAAAACAGGTCGTCCGTGCGGGTAATCCCGCACGTCGTCTCGTCGGCGAGGGCACCGAGTCCGGTCGTTTGAAGCGCCCGAAACCGCGACGCTCCAGGAACCGGCGTTGGACTGCGCGCGCAGCCCCCGTACGAGACGCCGGGGCATGTGTCCGGCCCGCTACCCACCTGGTTTGCATCGTTGGCCCCCCAACAATACGCGATGCTGTCGGTCCCCAGGCCGCAGCTGTGCGCGCGGCCGACCGAAATCGATAGAAACCGCACGCTCGTGTTGG
>DASTDR010000424.1:0-2387 GCA_035710265.1 Gemmatimonadales bacterium
CTGTGCGTCCACAGCTCCGACAGCTTCCACAGCCGGCGACGCTCTGCGTCGCGTGGATGAATCAACCAGCTCGGCTGCCTCGCCAGGAGCGCCATGCCGGCTCTGCGCTCCAGCGCCTCGTGCGGACCTGCGCCCTGGCGAGGTAGTCCGTGGAGTCCATCTTGTGGGGAGTTGCGCGGTTGAGCGCCAGTACAGGAGTGATGCGACGTCACGGCCGGTCGAGCCAGTGAGGGGAGGATCCGAGAGGTGCAGCTGACGGCTCAGTGGTTTGTGGGAATCGATTGGGCATCGCAGGCCCATGAGGTCTGTGTTCTCGATCGGGAGGGACGCGTGTGTGAGCGTCGGCAGGTGCCTCACAGCGCGGCGGCCTTGCAGGCGTTCGTCGATGCGCTGATTGAACGTGCGCAAGGCGACCCCGCGACCATGGCGATCGGCATCGAGATGCCCCGCGGGGCGCTGGTCGACCTGTGCGTCGAGCGGGGGTTTGCCGTCTACGCCATTAACCCAAAACAGGTCGACCGGTTTCGGGACCGCTTCACGGTGGCAGGGGCGAAGGACGATAGCCGCGACGCGCTGGTGATCGGCGATTCGTTGCGCACCGACCCGCAGGCGTTTCGGCAGGTCCGCCTCGATGCTCCGCTGATCATTCAGTTACGGGAGTGGTCGCGGGTCGATGAGGACCTCGGCCTTGAGCTGACGCGGCTCACCAATCAGCTGCGCGACCTGGTGTATCGGATGGCTCCCGGCCTGCTCACGGTATGTCCGGCCGCCGACGAACCGTGGTTCTGGGCGCTGCTGCGGGAGGCCCCCACACCGGCCGACCACCAGCGCCTGTCGCAGCGGCGTCTCGAACGATTGCTGCGCGACCACCGCGTGCGTCGGCTCGGGGCGGCGCAGGTCCGAGAGGTATTGCAGCAAGCGCCGGTCTACACGGCGCCTGGTGTGGTGGAGGCCGTCGCGGCGCACATGCAGCTGGTGTTGCCTCGCATCGAACTGACCGCGGCCCAACGCCGCGAGGCCGAACGGCACCTCGCGCGTTTGCTCGATGCGCTCGAGGCCGAGGAGCCGCCAGCGGGGAACCGGCGCGAGCATTCTGACGTGGCCATTGTCCGCTCCATGCCAGGGATCGGGACGCGGGTTGCCGCCAGAATGCTCGCTGAGGCCTCGCAGCCCCTGGTCGATCGAGCGTACCACACGCTGCGGGCGTGCATGGGCATCGCCCCGGTCACCAAGCAGAGTGGGCGGCGTCGCACCGTCTCGATGCGGTATGCCTGCAATGCCCGGTTGCGGAATGCCGCGTATCACTGGGCACGCGTGGGCGCACAACGGGACCCGGTCAGTCGCGCGTATTACGCGACGCTGCGCGCGCGCGGCCACAGTCACGCACGCGCGCTGCGGAGCGTGGCCGATCGGCTCCTCCGCGTGCTGGTGACGCTGCTCACCCGTGGACACCTTTTCGATCGGGCACATCGTCAACCACCAGCGGTCGCAATTGGTGTAGGGGCTTGACAAATGGTGGGAAGTCCGCATGCCGGAAACCTCCCTTCGTTCGTACTCTTCCGCTTCCGGCGCGAGTAGGTTGCTGATTTCTTCGTCGTCCGTCGTGGCATGCACCGCCACAGCTGGCTTTCGCTTCACGGATCACGCGGCACGAACTCGCGCCGAGGAATCACTCCGCTCGGTTTCAGTGACGGTGTCGGCATGCTGCGCAGGTCGGCGGCTGACGGCACAACCACGGCATGCCGGTATCCCGCAATGACGCCGTCAGGGACACTCGCTATGTCGCGGCGCGATTCAGAGAATCGCGTCGAGGAATCTCGAACCGACGTTCAGGCAGTCGAAGACGTGCAGTCCCAGCTGGGACGCGAGCTCCACACACACGGCAGTACCACGGCAACTGTTTCCGTAGCGATCCAGCCGAGGCGAGTAGGTACTGATCCCGAGTTGCCGGTTCACCACGGCTATGACGCCGCCGCCCACGCCGCTCTTGGCCGGCACGCCGACGCGATAGGCCCAGTGGCCGGAGTAGTCATACATGCCGCAGGTGAACATGATCGAGAGAATGTCCTTGACGTAGCGGACGGTGTACACCGACTCACCGGTGACGGGATGACATCCCATGTTCGACAGCGTGGCCGCCATCATCGCCAGATCGCGACTGGTCACGAGAATCGCGCATTGCTTGAAATAGACGTCGAGCGCCGCTTCGGCCTCCTCGTGCACGATGCCGAAGTTCAGGAGCAGATGCGCGATGGCCCGGTTGCGGTGGCCGGTCCGCCGCTCCGACTGATAGACGGCGTCGTCCACCGAGAGAGGCCGCCCTGCGAGGGCGCTGAACCGATCGAGGAGATAGTCGAGCGTCCAGTTCCCATGAATGGAGTGGAGCA
>DASTDR010000425.1:0-16233 GCA_035710265.1 Gemmatimonadales bacterium
GACGCGGGAGTTCGTTCTCGCGAAGTAGCTCTTTTGGGTGAGGCCCGAGAGGCCCCACATGAATAGGGAGCTAGGTGGGCGTCGGCGGATTGCGGCGGATCAGGTCCCGGGCCACGATCGCGATCGCCGCGAACCCCAGCAGCCTGCGAATCATGCGAACGCTCCCGCGGTCGTCGGCTGGCGCGCGGCGAGCTCGGCGAAGTCTCCCGCAAAATCCCGCAAATCGTTCCAATCCGTGTACTCGAAGTCGCGCGTGGTATCGGTGTCACCACCGGCCTTCGCCACGATGCGCTTCATCATCATCCGCTTCAGCCAAGTGTAGCGGGTGTAGAGCAATGCCCCGGCGACCATTTTCGTGATGGTCGGCCGCCAGCCGGCGCGATCGAGAAAGCGCCGCATAATCCGCAGGAGCTCCTGACGCGGCTTCGTCTCCTTCTGCAGTACCGCAAGACACACGGACAGAAAGGCCGTGGGCATGAGGTTCAGCGTTTTCGCGTGCCTGCGCACCCACCCGGCGACGGCGCGCTGATAGCTGCCGATATGCACGGAGGCGGTCACGATGACACCATCGTAGCCCTCCGGGCTGAGCCCCCGCAGTTGCCCCGCCGAGTCGACGACGTCGACGCTGCAGAACTGCGCGCGGAGGTTTTCGGCGAGAACCTGCGCGATTTTCCGGGTGTGCCCGTCGGTCGTGCCGTAGACAACGAGGATAGTGGTCATGGGCGTGAGTCTACGGACGGGTTCCTGAAGATCGCTTGAGCCGTCCTTGAGCGCCCCTTCATGGGGTCCTAGCTTTGGGGCCCGACTATGGACCGCCTTCAGCGCCATTTAGGCGTCGTTGCCGTCACCACCCTCGTCGTTGGCGAGGTCATCGCCATCGGCATCTTCCTCACGCCGGCGACGATGGCCCGCTCGTTGGGATCACCCCTGTGGCTATTGATCGTGTGGCTGGTCATGGGCGCAATGGCGCTGAGCGGCGCGCTGTGCTACGGAGCTCTGGCCGCGCGCTTTCCCGAGGCCGGCGGCGGCTACGTGTATCTGCGCGAGGCGTTCGGTCCGCTCGTCGCCTTTCTGTATGGATGGAAGTGCCTGCTCGTGATGGATCCGGGCATCACCGCCCTGCTGGCGACGGGGCTGGCCGCCTACATCGGCTACGCGTTGGGTTGGTCGGGGCCGGTGCTCAAGGTCGTCGCGCTCGGCGCGATTGTCGTCATGGCAGCCGTGAGTATCGCCGGCGTGCGCCCCGGCGCGCGATTGATGCAAGTGCTCACGGCGCTGAAGCTGGGCGCGCTCGCTCTGATCGCGATCCTCGCCCTGGCACTCGGGGCCGGTAGTTGGTCGAACTTCACTCCCTTTGTGGCACAGCGCGCGGGCTCCGCTCCGCTTCCCGAGGCGCTCGCCCAGGCGCTGGTCGGAGCGTTCTTCGCGTTCGGTGGATGGTGGGAGATCGCGAAGCTCGCCGGTGAGGCCCGCGATCCGGCCCGCACCGTGCCGCGCGCGCTCGCGCTAGGTGTCGCAATCATCACGTTCGTGTATATCGCGACGAGCGCCGTGTTTCTCTACCTCGTACCGCTCGAGCGCGTCACGTCGGGCGAGACTTTTGCCGCGCAGGCGGGCGAAGCGCTGTTCGGGCCCGCCGGTGGGCGCGTGTTCGCCGCGATCGTGATCGTCGCTGTCGCCGGCAGCCTGCTCGCGCTGCTCATGGCGCTGCCGCGCGTGTACTACGCGATGGCGCGCGACGGTGTGTTCTTCAAGGCTGTGGCGAAGCTGCATCCACGATTCGGCACGCCGACACGTGCGGTCGCCATTCAGGCGACGCTGGCATCGGTCCTCGTGCTCTTGGGGACGTTTCAGGAGATTCTCGCGTACTTTATCTTCATCACTGTCGTCTTCATCGCGCTGACGGTGGTCGGGCTGATCATCATGCGCCGGCGCCAGGGTGCCGGCGCATTCCCCACGCCGGGTTATCCCCTGACACCTGCCATCTTCCTATTGCTGGTGGTGGTCCTCCTGGCGCTCCTGGGAGGATATGATCGGGAACAGGCCGGGTTCGGCGTGGCGATCGTCGCGCTCGGCATTCCTCTCTATCTGCTGGTGTTTCGCGGAAGGGTTCACACGCAACCGGACGCTGGACCATGACCTGGATTCGAACGATCCCGCTGCAAGACGCGGACGAGAAGCTTCGCTGGGCGATTGAAGAGCAGAAAAAGCTCTATCCCATCGAATACGCGACCCCCGTGCATCCGACCCCCGATGGGACCACCTCGGGCATCGTCGCGTCGCACAGCCTGATTCCGGACGCGCTGTACCACGCGTTCGCGACCTTCGGCGCGCTGATGTCGCCCGACTTGCCGCTGGAGCGGCGCCATCATGAGATGATCACCACCGTCGTGTCGGTCGCGAATCGCTGCCGATACTGAATCGAATCGCACGCAGAGTTTCTGCGTCGGGTGACGTTGGATGCCGAGCTCGTGGCCGCGCTGGAGGAGGACTACAGCAAGGCTCCGATTTCGGATGCGGAACGCGCGATGCTCGATTACGTCGTGCAGATGACGCGTGATGCCACGCGCATCGGACCCCAGCATCACGCCCGGTTGCGTGATGTGGGGTTCGATGATCGGGGTATTCTGCAGATAACGCTGATCGCCGCGTGGTTCAACTACATCAACCGGGTCGCCGACGCGCTCGGCGTCGGACGCGGCTAGCTACTGTTTCTGTACGTTGAAGTCGATCGTGCCGCTGTAGTTCGTGAATTGCACCCGGATCGTCCACGCTCCGGCGACACCCTTCGTCATCCCGAACGTGCCGTTCCCGCTCAAGGACTGCGAATAGAGCTGGGTTCCATTCTTGTCGAGCACCGTCAGCGTCGCCGAACCGGCCGTCCCGTTCGTCGCTTGATTGACGGTCGCGGAGTCACCGGTGTTCTGCCACTGGTACGTGTACGTCCAGGTGATGTTGGACACGCTGGTCACCTGGAACGAAAAATTGTCCGTCACATTCACGATCTGCGGGTCGTACGGCGCGAGCGGCCCGGCGCTATCGCTGCACCCGACGGCCAGCATGCATGCCGCAACCGCGGCGACACCAGAACCAACACGTCGAACTTTCAACACAGAGTGCTCCAGTGAGAGTGTGTGTGGCGGACGTTGCAAAGCCGATGCCGGTAGTTTGCCGGGTCTTCCTAAGGGAGTTGGTGATCCCCCTCACACCTGGGCACGTCTTGTTTCGATCCATCCCGGCTTGTTCCGAGACGGTCGTGGCAGAAGACGAACTGCGGCGGCCAGTCCGGCGATGGCGAGACCGTAATCCTGAGGCATCCCAAGGCTGATCGCGGCGAATGTGCCAATGAAGGCCCACGCGATGGGAATGGCCAGAAGCCAGGTTGGTGGCCGGCGTACCGCGACCAGCAGGACGCCGATCGTGAAGATCGTCGTGGGACAGGGAAGTCCGAGCGTCACCATTTCCGGATAGCGCTGGCCGGCGAGGTATCCGACGAGCGGATATCCGAAGAGTGCGTACGCGATCAGTACCTTGCCGGTGCTCCGCGCGGCCGGCGTGCCCTCCTCCATCGACCCCGGACGCTCCAGCGACAGCAGCAGCACGGC
Source organism: Gemmatimonadales bacterium (assembly GCA_035710265.1). Taxonomy (GTDB): domain Bacteria; phylum Gemmatimonadota; class Gemmatimonadetes; order Gemmatimonadales; family GWC2-71-9; genus 20CM-2-65-7. The sequence goes on from DASTDR010000425.1 coordinate 3,606, forward strand.
CTGCGCAATGAACGCGATTCCGAACAGCCGCGCCGCCGGGTTGATTGCGCTGAAGAACATCAGATGGTACACCACGCCCATCCAGAGCCACAGTGCCGCCAACAGCACGAACCCGCCGGTCAGCGGCTCGCGGCGTAGGATCCGTGCGACGAGCACGAGCGCGAGCGCATACAGCAGCAGCTGCGCCGGCCAGACGGCGCCGTTGTAGCGTCCGAAGACGTCAAGAAACTCCTGCCTGCTGAACGGCAACATGGGTACCGCCCTACGCCGGCATGGCTGTCATCTGGCCCGCCGCGGGCGCGGGAACGCGCACCGGCGCGGGAACCGGAATCACGAGCACCGCGGCCGGCAGGTTGTTCAGCAGCTTCTCGGTGACGCTGCCGATGAGCAACCGATCGACCCAGCCCTTGCCGTGCGAACCCACGACGATGAGGTCCGCCTGCCACGCCGACGCTTCCGCGACGATTGTCTCGAAAGGCGGACCTTCGCGGATGACCCGGGCCTGCTCGACCACCGGAATGAGCGGCCAGACGTCGCGCTCGATGAATTCACGTGACCAATCGCGCGGCAATTCCGCGATAGCCGGCGGCGGATCGATCACATGGAGCGCGCGTAATGGGCTGCCCAGGCGGCGCGCCAGCGCTACGCCCTCTCGAGCAGTCGGCACGGCCGCATACGACGGATCCACCGCGACCAGCACACGGGGGTGGAGCGGCAGCTTACCGGCCGTCACCAGCAGGGGAACGTGCAGACGACGCACGACCTGCTGCACGGTGCTGCCGCCCAGCCAGCGACCCAGGCGGGAGTGACGCTTGCCACCGAGCACGAGGAGCGACGCCTCCGTTTCCGCGACGACGGCCTCCAGAACATCCGCCGGCCGGCCGATACTCACGATCATCGCCTGCACGAGGTCCGCTGGCAGAAACCGCGTGAGCCCGGTGCTGACTTCCGCGCGTGCCAGGCTCAGCTGCGCCAGTTGCATCGTCTCAGTCATCACTCCGGTCCCTGCGAACTCGAGAGCCGCGCTTACGTCGTTCGCCGCATGGACCAGCCGGCAACGGGTCTCGGTCGCCCGCGCCAGCATCCACGCGGCACTGGCCGCGGACGCGCTCTCGGGCGATCCGTCGACGCCTGCGACGATCGATTGCGGTTTCATCACGCCCTCCTTTAGCGAGCCAGGGCAACCTGGCGCTGACGGCGCCGGGGGAGCGCCTTCGCGGCCACGCCGACCGGCGCCACGAGCAGCGACGTCGGCAGATTGTTGATGAGTCGCTCCGTCACACTGCCGAGCAGCACACGCTGTGCCCAGCCCTTGCCGTGCGATCCGACTACCAGGACGTCCGCCTTCCAGTCGAACGCCTCGCGCGTCACCGTTTCAACGACATGTCCGTGCCGGACGAATTTTTCGACGCCGGGGACTTTTACCTGCGGCCACACGTTCTGCTCGAGCGTCTCCTGCGCGAGCGCGAAGTATTGATTCGGGTCCACCGGGGGAACACCGGGGAGGTCGGGCAGCGGCTCGAACACCGTCAACACCCGGAGCTTGGCGCCCACCAGCTTCGCGAAGCGCTCGGCGAGCGCGATGGTGGGGCCCGCGGCGGCCGACAGATCGGCGGCGACCAGCACGCGCTGGAATGGCTGGCGCGCGTTGGACGTGATCAAGACCGGGACCTCCGCGGAGCGTACCACGTGCAGGCTCGTGCTCCCGCCGAGCCAGCGCTCCAGTGTGGAATGATGCTTTCCACCCAGCACCACGAGGCCGGGGCGCTCTTCCCGGGTTCTCTCCTGCAGGATGACGGGGGCGGGCCCAAACACCACGTCGAGATTTCGGAGCAGCTGCTCGGACACGGCAGACCCGATCGCCTCGCTCACGCGCTGGCGCGCGACGGCGAGTTGGAGCGCCTGCATTTCGACGACCTGTGGGTCGGCACTCACGGCTACCAGGGGTGCCCACGCGTCGCGCACCGCATGAACCAACCGGCACGGGACGGCGGCCAGACGCGACACCCGCTCGCCGACGGCGGCGGCTTCGGCCGCTGCCGATGAAGCATCCACTCCGACGACGATCGGACCCCAGGCCATCGCAACTCCTCGTGAGGGTACGGATCGAAATTGTCCGGGACTTTATGAAGGAATCTTGAGACAGACGCGAAGGTTCAATTTCTCCGCGCGGATCCGAGGGCCTGCGTCAGTCACGCCTTCGGCAGCCGCTGGAGCGCGCGTTCGAGTCGCTCGCGTGCTTCTCTGGCCAACGGCTGGATGTCGTTGCGTCCGGTGATGCCGAGTTGGACGAGCGGGTCGAGCACCGCGACACGGCTGCGCGCCGCATCCTCTTCGTAGACGATGACGTTGCAGGGCAACAAGAGCCCAATGTCGGGCTCGGCTTGGAAGCCACGCCAGGCGAGCGGCGGGTTGCAGGCACCAAGAATGACGTACTTTCGGAAATCCACGTCGAGCTTTTTCTTGAGCGTGGCCTTCACGTCGATCTCAGTCAGGACGCCGAAGCCCTCCTCCTGTAACGCCGCCCGCGTTTGCTCAACGGCTTGCTCGTACGGCAGGGGGACCGAGGTGGCGATTCCGTATGCCGTCATGATTCAGGCCGTCGTGAAAGTGAACACCATGCCGAACGTGCCGTTGGGGTGGCGCCACCCGCGTCCCATCATGATCCCGCCCATCATGCCGCCGCCGCTCATCATCTGTTGGGTGGCCCAGCGCCCGCCGTATTGCGTGGCGCACGGTCCGTAGTCCACGTAGCCATGGTCGGTTGCGCGCATGCCGCCACCGAGGTGGAGCGTGTAGCGCGTTTGCGCCCTGAGGGGTTGCGCGGGGGTGAAGGTCAGCGTAAGGCGGTCGTCTGACCACGCCCACGTCCCTGAGACGACGGGACCCGTCACGTCGCCCTCGTGCACAGCGGCATACTGCTCTACTCCGGCTTGCATGGGGTGACTGAAGGTGACGACGATCGGCGCGTTGGGATCGACGCCGATGGCGCCCCCGGCGGGCACAACCGACACCACGCGCGTCGTGAGAGCGGGAGATGTCGGGTCCGCGCCGCATGCGGCCAGGGCGACTGCGACGGCGGAGAGGGTTGAGTACGAGAGGCTCGATCGTCTGTGCATCGTCAAATCCTCGCCGTTGCGACTGCTGCCACGATGTCCGTCTGAGAAATGACGCCAACCAGACGTCCCCGATCCTCGACGAACAGGCGGTGCACCTCGAGCGCCAGCATGTCCTTGGCCGCTGTCAGGACGTCGGCCTCAGGGGCAATCACGCGGGAGCGCGGCGTCATCACGTCGCGCACCGGCTGGTCGAACAGCTGCTCGCGCACATCGGGATCCGTCGTCTCCGAGAGCGCGCCGAGGATGTCGGTCGTGGACAACACGCCCACGATCTGCCCGCGGGCATCGGTGACCGGCAACGCGGACACGTGCACGTCGGCGAGCGTCGCGATCGCGTCACCTACGGTCGCATCGAGGTCGACCGTCTTGACGTCCGTGCGCATGATATCGGCGACTTTCATACGACCACGACTCCTTTCCGGCGCCGCGATCCTTTCGTCGCGGTCCGCCGCGCAGCGGGTTTGCTGATAGGGACGACCAACAGCGACGTGGGCAGCCGATTGAGCAGCCGCTCCGTAGTGCTGCCGATGAGCAACCGGTCGATCCAGCCTCGGCCATGCGACCCGACCACGAGCAAATCGGCGCGCCAGGCGGCGGCTTCTTCGGCAATCGCTTCGTCGGCGCGCCCGCGGCGCACGACGCGATTCTCAGGCGGAACGTGGGGCTGCTCCAGCGTTAGCAACCGCTCGAACTCGGCGCGCGCGCGTTCCTCGAGGACGCTGTCATCGACCGAGAGCGGCACGACGGTAGGGAACTTCGCCGGCTCGACCACGTGCACGATGCGCAGCTGCGCTCCGAACAACTCGGCATAACGCCCGGCGGTCGCCAGCGTCGGTGCGGCTGCGGCGAACAGATCCGCTGCGATGAGCACCCGGCGGGGCGTGTGGCTGGATGCACCGACCACGAGCACGGACGCCGGAGCGGTCCGCACGAGCTGATGCGCGGTGCTGCCGCCCAGCCCACGGTCGAGCGCTCCGTGATGCCGTGCTCCGACCACGATCAGCTCGGCTCCCTGCTCGCGCGCGACTTCGGCGAGCACGACGCCCGGACGGCCAGGCCGTGCAATCAGTGACTGCAGCACCGAAGCGGGGATCTCAGCACCGAGCTCGCGATCCAGGAGCTGCTGCAACTCCGCGACCAGCCGCTGGAACACGTCGCTCGAATTCGCGAGGGGTGCCAGGCCACCCGGCACCCAGACATCGGGAACTGCGTGCACGAGCACGCACCGCGTGTCAGCAACACGCGCGATCCGCCATGCGAGCGCGGCCGCGCGCAGCGACTCCGGTGATCCGTCCACACCGGCGATGATGGGTTGCCATTGCACGGTTTCCCCCTTGGTCAGGCTCTATAGAAGAAGGGCCGTGCGGCGTGAAGTTGGTTTGAAGATGATCTCAAACTGCCTTCATGGCGCGCGAGTGAGGTTTGACGGCAAAAGGAGCGGAAAAGCCGGCCGCGCCGCAGCCGGCGGAGGTCATGTGATGACCGACGGCATTGCCGAGGAGGGAGGCCGCATGAACCGCGTCGTGACCGTCGTACTGAGTGGCGCCCGCGCGCGTTTCTTCGCCGTAGGTCCTACGAGCACGCAAGAACTCCCCTGTCTCTACTCCCCCCAGACGCGCGGCGCGAGGTTCCACAGCGATCGTGCAGACGCGCCTGGTCGCGGGGAGCGCGCCTATCACGGGCGTATCGAGGAAGAGCAACGCCGGCACGTGGCCGCCATTGTTGCACGGTTGACCGCACTGCTCGGCGCCGATGAGATGCTGGAGCTCGCGCTCGCGGGCCCGCATGAGCTGACGCGGGCCGTGGAAGGCGAGCTGGCGCCGGCGCTGCGGGCTCGTGTCATTGGGACGTTGCGCGTCGACCCGAAACGGGCGACCGCGGCAACGATCGCGCGGCAGACCAGGCAGCTGCTCCAGGCATGGACGGAGCTCGTTCCGGCCAAAGTGCCGGAATGGTGAGGGGGCGGCTGGCCGCACCGCGCGTAGCGGTCGTCGCGCTTTGCGTCCTGGTTGGGATCGTCCTCCTCTCCGGAACGGTCCACCGCTTGGTCCTGCTGGGGCTCGAGGACGCTCGGCGGATGGCCGCGGCGCAACCCGCAGCGGCGATGGCGCTCGTCGTCCTGTTCTCGGCGCTCGCGGCAATGCTTACCTTCGTCTCGAGCTGGGTCCTCGTGCCCTTCGCGGTCTTCACGTGGGGCGCCACTACGGCCTTGCTGTTGCTTTGGTCCGGCTGGCTGTTGGGAGGCGCCGCCACCTACGCCATCGGGCGATTCCTGGGCCCGCCCGCAGTCCGGTGGTTAGTCCGTGGAGATCGCCTCACCCGTTATGGGCAGCGCTTCGCTCGGCACATGCCATTTTACCTGGTGTTGCTCATTCAACTTTCTCTTCCCTCGGAAATCCCCGGCTACCTCCTGGGGACCGTGCACTACTCGTTCGTGCGCTATCTCGTGGCACTGGGCATCGTCGAGGTGGCGTACGGCCTGGTGACGGTGTACCTGGGACAGAGCGTGGTCGAGCGGCACATCACGCCCGTGATTACCGCGCTCACCGTCCTCGCGCTGATTACAGTGAGTGCGGCGTACGGCCTGCGCAAGCGGATGCAGCGACAGCCTATCGCCTAGGAGTGTGAGGGCCGGGCGAAGCAGCGTGCATTGTGGAATCCGACACCCGCTGCCGTTCGATTCCCGCGGGGGCCGGGAGCGCGCGCTCAGCACGATGGGCATGACCGAAGCGTGCTTCCCTGAAAGAGGAACGCCGCCGCAGCAACACGAGGCTGATCACCGCGACCCAAACCAACCACACGCCGATGTTGACGCGCTCCCAAACGCCGACCCGCGGTGTAGGGAGGTTTGCCTCTATCCGGGGAGCATCCAACGACGTCACGACACCAGCGCCGAGGAGAATCACGATCGTCGCGATGGAGTAGACGCGGAACCACTTTCCGAATACCGCTGCTGCGAAACCCATCATGAGCAGCGTCAGCAGGCCATTAATCGCCGTCCAGACGATGTGCAGGGTATCGGTCAGCGTTCCCCCACCGGCGGCGATGACGTCACGTTGGTGCATCGGAGGCCAGAAGACCCCGAATACGGCCTGGGCGAGGATTAAGGCTCCCACAACGCGGAGCGACCGATTCCCTCGTCCAGCCTTCCAAATGCCCCACCCGAACGCCGCGTACAGCAGCGTCCACAGCATGCCCACTGAGACCCACAGCGCGCGCGTCGGTGCATCGATGGCGGACAGCTCGCTCACGGTTTGTGAGGCTGAACTGTACTCGTCCCACCACAGTGGCACGAGGACCAGCATCGCGGCGTACAGCGCTGATGAGATCACGCCGCACGCGAGAAGCGCTTGGCTGCGAGTCTCACGCGTGACGGGATAGTCGATTCCGTCAGACGTATTCACGCATCAACCTCCGGGGAGCGGCTTGTCGCGCCATCGCGCGGTACAGTGCCTGTCGCAGCGCGATTTCGCGCGGATCGTTTTCGAGATAGAAATCCAGCTTGTTCATCACGTAGGCATAGCCGAGCCGCGTGTCAGGATCAGCAAACGCAAACGAGCCGCCGGCTCCCGGTGAGCCGAAAGCGCGCGGGCTCGATCCGAACGTGACCTGTGGCCCTGGTCGCAGGAATCCGAGCGAGAAGTAGCTCGGAACGCCCAGGACTTCATCGCGCGGCCGCGCGACCTGAGGCGGAGCGATCACGCGCGCAAGTGTCTGCGGTCCGACCCCCAGCTCGGCACCGCCCTCGGCGAACGCCGAATAAGCCCGCGCGATCGCGCGCGCCGTGCCCACACCGTTGCCCGCGGGGACTTCGACCTCGAGATACGCCCGGTCGTTCGGATCGGCGCTCAATCCCACGAACGACCGGCGCAACAGAGAGCCCGGCTGGATCATCTTGAGCGTTACGCGCGGCGGCGTGTAGCGCAGCGCCAGCAGCCCCCGCCACCTGGACAACGTCTTCACCTTCGCCAACCGCTCGTCAGGAATATCCCGCGGCAACCCGATGTAGAAATCCAGACTCAGTGGCACGGCGATTTCGTCGTGGAAGAAGCGGCCCAGGGTGCGGTTGTTCGGATCGGCGCGGCGAATCAGCTCCTGCATGTACAGCCCGAGCGTCATGGTATGGTAGCCGTGACGCGTGCCGGGCGCCCACGCCGGCTTCTGGCGCGCGAGAATCCGCGCGATGCCGTCGAGATCGCGCAACTTCTCGATCGTGAGCGGCTCATCGAGGAGCACGAGGCCGGCTTCATGACCGAGGAGCTGGCGCACGGTGATGCTCCTCTTGCCGTTCTGCGCAAACTCCGGCCAGTACAACGCCACGGGCGCTTCGTAGTTGAGCCAGCCGCGCGCATTTGCCACGGCCAGCGTCATCGCCGCCAGCCCTTTGGTCGTCGACATCACGACGACCATGGTGTCTCGAAGCCACGGCTCGTCACTTTCAGGCGTCCGGCGGCCACCCCACAGATCGACGACCTTCTCCCCGCGCCAGTACGCCGCGACGGCGGCGCCGATTTCACCGCGCTCCTGGAAGTTTCGCTCGAATTCGGCGCGTACGTCTTCGAACCCCGGCGCGACGTGCCCGCCTGTGTCTCTCTGCGTGATCGCCATATGTCCTCCGGTTGACCCGCACGCTCCCGGAGAACGTTGCCCGATCGCTAGTGAAGGGTGTTTGAGATCCGTGAGAAGAAGCGCTTGGCCGGGAGGCGCGAGAGTTGCCCGATCACCGCCGGGAGCAACCCCAGCGTCCCGGCCACCAGCCAGTCGAGCCAGCCCAACGGGACCGTGCCGAGCAAACGCGCGAGGGGAGGCCAGTGGACCGCGAGGACCTGCAGCAGGAGGGTCAACGCCACGGCACCCAGCGCGTACTGATTGGCTATGACACGGCCCGGATGAATCACAGGCTCCTGGCTGCGCGCGTTGCCGAGGTGGAAAATCTGGGCGATGGCCAGCGTCATGAACGCCAGTGTCACCGCGTAGCCCGGGGCGGTTGGGTTGACGCGCAGGCCCCACCAGGCCGCGGCTAACGTGCTCAGGGCAATGAGGAACGCGTACCAGACCGTCGCGCGCAGCATCGCCGCGGAGAAGATTGCCGCGCGCGGCGAGCGCGGTGGCCGGCGCATCAGACCCGGCTCGGCGGGCTCAAACGCCAGCGAAAGCGCCGGGAAGGTGTCCGTGATCATGTTGAGCCAGAGGATCTGCAACGGCAGCAACGGCGCGGTCCACCCCGCCAATCCCGCGCCGAGAAAGATGAAGATCTCGCCGAGATTACAGCTGAACAGATAGAACACGAACTTGCGGATATTGTCGAAGATCACCCGGCCCTCTTCTACGGCCGCGCTGATCGTCTCGAATCGGTCGTCCTGGAGCACGAGCCCCGCCGTCGCCTTGGCGATGTCCGCGCCGCGTCCCATCGCGACGCCGATGTCGGCTTGCTTCAGCGCGGGCGCGTCGTTCACGCCGTCGCCCAACATCGCGACGATGTCGCCGCGCCGCTGATAGGCGCCCACGATGCGCAGTTTCGCCTCGGGCGTCACGCGACTGAACGCCGCCACGCGCTCTACCCGCGCGGCGAGCGCTGCGTCGTCGAGCGCATCCACCTGGTGGCCGTCGAGCGTCTCATCACCCGCGCGCACGAGCGCCAACCCCCGCGCGATCGCCTCCGCCGTCCAGCGCTGATCGCCGGTCAGCATGACCGTGCGAATGCCGGCTTCGTGCAGTGTCGCAAGCGCGTCCTCGACCCCGACCGCGGGAGGATCGGCGAGGCCGACGAAGCCCGCAAACGTGAGGCCTCGCAGCGCATCCTCGTGGACGCCGGCGACAGGGCCGTGGGCCAGCGCCAGCAGCCGGAGCCCCCGGGCCGCCAACCTGCGATTCGTCCCCTCGAGTTCACGGCGGCTGGCATCGTCCAGGGTGCAGCGGTCCGCCACGCGGTCCGGCGCCCCTTTCATGTAGGCGATCACCGTGCCGTCCGGTCGGCGATAGTAGACGGCCATGAAGCGGCGGCTGCTCGTGAACGGGATTTGCGCCGCGAGGACTCCTGCCGTCGCGCGCACGCGCGCGGCCTCGAGCCCCGCCTTGGCAGCCGCGACGACGAGCGCGATCTCGGTGGGGTCACCAGGTGGAGTCCCACCATCGGCCACCAGTGCGAGATCGGGCCGGCTTGCGAGCACGCCTGCCCGCAGCGCCAGATCGAGAGACGAACGCTCGGCGGGATCGATCGGCGCGCCCAGCTCATGGAACACACCGTGCGGGGCATACCCGACACCCGTCACCGCGATTTCGTGCCCGTCCGCGACGTACGTGGTCGCCGTCATTTCGCCGGTGGTGAGCGTGCCGGTCTTGTCGGTGCAGATCACGGTGGTGGAACCAAGCGTCTCCACGACAGCCAGACGCCGCGCGAGCGCGCGCCGCCGCGCCATGCGCCGCATCCCGATCGCGAGCGCCACCGTCGCGACGACCGGCAGTCCCTCGGGGACGGCCGCGATCCCGAGCGCGAGGCCGAGCTGCAGGACTTCGCTCCAACTGCGTCCTTGCAGACGACTGAGGGTCGCAATCAGAGTCGCGACGGCAAGCGCGACGATCGCCAGGCGCGTGCCCAGAACGTTCAGACGGCGCTCCAGCGGCGTCGCCGTTTCGGGCACCGCCCCGATCAAGGCGCCGATCCGGCCGACTTCGGTGCCCGGCCCAGTGGCAACGACCAGCGCCCGCGCCGCGCCGTCCGCGAGCGTCGTCCCCCGGTACACCATGTTGCGCCGATCGGCGAGCGGCGTGTCGACCGCGAGTGTTGGACCAGCGTCTTTGCCTACCGGTGCCGATTCGCCGGTGAGTACGGCCTCGACCGTTCGGGCCTCCACCCCCTCGAGCAGGCGCGCGTCGGCAGGTACGGCTTGACCGGCTTCGAGCACGATCACATCGCCGGGGACGAGCTCGCGAGCGTCGCGATGCTGTGGCTTACCGTCCCTCAAGACTGTCGTCCGCGGCGCCTCCCCGGTCAGCAGCGCGCGCATGGCGCGGCGAGCAGGCAGCTCGGTCGCGAGACCGAGGACGACGTTGATCACGAGGACGCCCAGAATTGCCACCGCGTCCAGCCGATCGCCGGATAGACCTGCAATCACGGCGGCGGCGAGCAGCAGCAACGTGATGATGCCGGAGAGTTGGTGCCACAGGATTCGCCAAAAGGACGTCGGCGCCGGTGGCGTGATGTCGTTCGCGCCGTGCGCGGCTAGCCGGGCCCACGCCTCGCCGCTGGTGAGTCCCCCCGGCGCGCTGTGGAGATCGTGCAGCACGTCGTCGATCGCCCGCGCATGCCAGTCGGTCCTTACAGCGTTGATGGGAACGTCTCGGGCACCTCACCACGCTCCCACAGTCCGGTCCGTTCGAGCGGCTCGACGGCGCGCGTGGTGTCGTAGTACAGCACGCCATCGAACTGCTGCGGCAGCCGCGCGTGGAAGTAATGGCTGTGCCGCTCGGTCTCGGGGCGGTAGATCACGCCGATGGCCCGCTCGAGATACGGCTCGGCCAGCCGCCGAATGAGCGGGTCGGCGCTCGTCAGATTCACGAAGCGGTTTTCCTTCCCCCATTCACGAAACAGCGCCTCATAGCTGCCCGGCAGCGCCGGCTTGATCTGCATGCGCTGCGCGGGTTCGTCCCAATCGGCGGCCGCCGTCACCGTACCGCCGTAGGTCAGGAATCCAATCGCCACGGCGTCGAGGCCGTGCCTCGTGCGCACCAGCTGCCCGAGGTTCAGCTCGGCACGCATGCCCATCTCCGTCGCCCGCGCGTCACCCACGTGCGAGTTATGCGCCCACACCACCACCTTTTCGGAACGGCCCCGGCGGTCCTGACGAAAGCGCAGCAGTGCGTCGAGCGTCTCGGCCATGTGCCGGTCGCGCAGGTTCCAGGATTCCACCCGATCACCGAACATCGCGCGGTAATAACGCTCCGCATTGCGCACGAGTCTCGCGTTCTGCTCGGCGTAGAAGTAGTCGTCGGGCTCGGTTCGCCCGTCCCGTTGCGCGTACTCCGCCGCGGCGCGCCGCAGATCCGTGAGCTCGGCCACGACCGCTGCTTCGCACGAGGGCCCGAGCCCAAGACTCGTCGCGTACCCATACGCCTGCGGATCGGCCCCAAAGTGATCGAAGCAGGCATACCGCGCCTGCGCGCGCCGGGCCGCGTCGGGATCGACGATGCGCAGATAGGCCAGGACCGCTTCGATCGACGAATGCAGCGCGTACAAGTCGAGCCCGTAAAATCCCGCCTGCCGCTCGGGCGCAACCGCATCGTTGTGCGCACGCAACCAGCCAATGAAGTCCAACACGTCGGCGTTGCGCCACATCCACTGCGGGAAGCGCCGGAACCCCGACAGCGCCTCTTCGGCGTCGTCGTCCATGCTGCGACCGAGCACGTAGCGGTTGACGCGATAGGCGTCCGGCCAGTCCGCTTCGACCGCCACCGACGTAAACCCCTGCTCGCGAATCAGGCGTTTGGTGATCTCGGCGCGAATCCGGTAGAACTCGTGCGTGCCGTGGGTCGCCTCGCCGAGCAGCACGAACCGCGCGTTCCCAACGAGCCGTAGCACCGGATCAAAGTCGTCTGGTGCCCCGGTGAGCACATGGCCGATGGCCGCGCGCGTCATCACCATGGTTCCACGACGCGTGACGTGGACTGGAGGAGCTCGCGCACCTCGTCGTCGGAGGTCCGGGCAAACTTCTCATAGAAGCGGCCGACGGCGCCAAACGGCTCGGGCTTCCACAGACAGATCACCTCGTCCGCCAACGGACCGAGCGCTTCGCACGCCTGGCGTGAGCCGACCGGCACCGCCACCGTCACATGGGCGGGAGCCTGACGTTGCACCGACGCCAGCGCCGCCCGCATCGTGGCCCCCGTCGCGAGACCGTCGTCCACGAGAACGACGATCCGGCCTCCAATCCGGGCCGGGGGACGGTGGCCCCGGAATTGGGCTTCCTGCTTGACCGCCTCGCCGCGCTGCACCTCGGTGATGGCGCTCAAATACGTGTCGGAGATGCCCAGCTCACTGCACAAACCCTCATTCAGGACGCGCTCGCCGTCCGCGGTCACCGCGCCGATTGCCAACTCCTCCGAGATCGGCGACGGCAGCTTGCGGACCGCGATCACATCCAGCTCGGCGTCAAGCGCGTCAGCGACACGCGCCGCGACCGCCACACCGCCTCGCGGCAGGCCGAGGACGAGCACATCAGCCCCGCGGTAGTGCGCGAGTGCTTCCGCCAGGGCGTCGCCGGCCGCACGCCGATCGGCGTATCGTTCTCCTGTTTTGTGAATGATCATGGTCCATCCCCTTTCTGTCGCTGCGCCTCCACGACCCGTAGCCGGCGCTGTGCGCTATCCAGCCGCGCGAGTTGTTCGAGATACAAATCCCGAAAGAGTGTGACCAGGGAATCGCGCTCGGCGGGCCGAAGCGACGGGCGTCCACCCAGGACCAGACGCATGATGCTCGGTGGCTGATCGAAGAAGCGTTCCAGCGTCATGGC
>DASTDR010000426.1:0-4390 GCA_035710265.1 Gemmatimonadales bacterium
ATCGCGCCGCCGTCGAGGTGTTGCATCCCGCCTTCGAGCGCGTGACAGGTAACCCGCCCGACCTTAAAGGTCGTTGAGGACGGTCGCCCCATTGCCTTGCGCCAGCTTGAGAAGTTTGCCGAGACACTTCGCCGCGGCCACGGCGTCGGGCGTGGCGCGGTGGCGGCCTTCGATTTCGATCCCGAAGTGGTCGCTCACCGTATCGAGATTCCGGCGCGGCAGATCGGGCAGCAGCTTGCGCGCGAGGCGCACCGTGCACACCCGGGGCCCCTGCAACAGCAACCCACGCGCGCGCTCGATTTCGGTCGAGACGAACGCCCAGTCGAACCGCGCATTGTGTGCGACGAAGACCGAGCCCTGGAGCGCGGCCAGCAGGGTGTCGACGATGTCCTCGAACAGCGGTGCGCGCCGGACCATTGCGGCGTCGATCCCGGTGAGGCCGGCGACGAACTCGGGGATCGGGATGCCGGGGTTCACGAGCGAATGGAACAGCACGGTCCCGTCGAGCGCGACCACCGCGATTTCCATGATGCGGTCGCCGCGAAAGGCGCGCACGCCGGTTGTCTCGACGTCCACCACGGCCCAGCGGCACTGCTCGAGCGCGGGGCTCGCTTCGGCGGGCAGCGACGCCAGCATCCAGCGGCCGTCCTCAGTTCTCGCGAAGCGGTTGTCGGGGGCGAGCAGCGTTGCGGCGATGCGATCCGCGGTGTGGCGATTGGCCTGGACGATCCCCAGCACGTCGCGCACGATGGCCAGACTCGCGGCCGGGCCGCCCTGGAGGAACGAGACGGCTCGGGCGGTGAGGGAGCTGGAAGGAACCGCGGCCAATCCCGTCAGATATCGTCTCTCCGCAGGGGCAAGGTCATGCAGCGCGGGCCGCCGCCGCCGCGCACCAGCTCGCTGCCGTCGATCGAGATCACCGCACGCTCGCCGTCTTCGAGCGTCTCGTCGCCCGTCAACAGATTGACCGCGGAGATCAACCGGAATCCGGCGGCGGTCAGCTCGCCCAGCGTGGCGTCGTTGCGGTCGTAGCTCAGCACCACGCCCGGGCGGACCGCGAACGAGTTGCAGGCGGACGCCCACTGCTCGCGTTCCTGGGTGGTGCGCTGATTGCCGCCGCAGAAGATCGGCTCGAGCGGATGATCCACGGCCTGCATCGCGGCGAAGAAGTTGGGGACTTCCTTGACGCCCTTCGAGCGCTTGCGGCGATGCAACACGGCCAGGCGCTCCGGTCCGACGAAATGCGGCGGAAAGACGACGCACAGCTCGCGGTCGACCTGCGTGAAGATCATGTCCAGGTGAATCGCGGTGCGCTCCGCCGGGAGGACGACGATGATCACATCGGTGACGCCGCAATGCTGGAACACGAGGTCGCACAGCAGATCCAGCGCGGCCGGGCTCGAGCGCTCGCTGAAGCCGACCAGGAGCAGGTCGGGGCGGACCGGGTGCACGTCCCCGCCCTCGAGCGTGTAGTTCAGCCGTTTCTCCTCCGAGCCGTCGTAGAGGATCCCGGCATTCTCGAAATGCGGATCGTAGCTGAACAGCGCTTTCACCAGCAGCTCTTCGGTCCAGCGCACGCCGTGGCGCATCGCGCCGATGATGGCGTGCTCGCCGATGACGATGCCGCTGTCGCGCGTGAAGAACAGATTGGGGAGCGGCGGCAGCGCGTACGCGATCTCGTTCAGCGCGCGCGCGATCGGTCCGCCGTCCTCCTGGGCGCCCTCGATCATGCGCGCGACAAAGTCTTCGGATGAAAGCGCGGCCAGGTGCTTGGCGAGCGCATCGGAGGGGACCACCTCCAGCGCGCGCGTGGTGAGAAACTCGCGCACCTCGGGGCGCCCGGCGATTTGCACCAGGGAATCGTGCACCTCGTGGACCTCGGCGAAGCGCTCGAGCACGGCGACGAGCCGGCGGTGTTCGCGCTGCGCGATCTCCAGGTCGATGATGTCGTCGTAGAGATAGTCCTCGCGCGTCCCCGGCGTGACGGCGACGAGCTCTTTGCCCGGCGTATGGACGAGGACCGACCGAAGCGCGCCGATTTCGGAAGTGACGTGGACGCGAGGCATGGATCTGGAAAGCTAATGGGGCTCGGCTGACCCCGGGCGGCCCGCCCGGGGTAAGCCGAACTCAACGGTTCGCCAATGAATAGCTCAGCGTCTCCAGTTCCAGCGCCATGTTGACGGTCTTGACTTCCACGTCGGACGGGACATTGAGCGGCACGGGGGCGAAATTGAGAATCGCCTTGACGCCGCTGCGTACCAGCCGGTCCACCACCTGTTGGGCGGATTCGGCGGGAGTCGCGACGATGGCGATGTCGCTCGGATCTTTTTTGAGGTCGGCTTCGAGGTGCTTCACGTCGCGCACCACCAGGCCGTTCCAGCGCGAGCCGATCTTGCGCGCGTCGTGGTCGTAGATCGCGGTGATGTGGAAGCCGCGCTGCTTGAAGCCCTGGTATTGCACGAGGGCGCCACCCATCCGCCCCGCCCCGACGAGCACGACGCGATACCCACGCTCGAGCCCGAGAATGTCGCGAATCCGGCGCGCGAGCTCGGGGACGGAATAGCCGAGGCCGCGTTTGCCGAAGGAGCCGAAGAAGGACAGATCCTTGCGGACCTGGGCCGACGTGGTGCCGCCCAGACGGGCCAGCTCGCCCGAGGAGATCGTGGGGGTCCTGGCTTGCTCGAGGAACCTGAGATAGACAGACAGCCGGCGGACGGTGCTGTCGGAGATCTTCCGCATTGTGAACTATTTCACAATGCCGGACCTCCGCGCAAGGTCAGGCCGGTTTCCGAGCCCGGATGAACGCCCCCATGATGCGGCCGGTGACCTCGCGCGCGAGGACGTCGGCATCGAGTCCAGCGCCCGACAGCATGGCTCGCGCATCCTCAAAGGCATAGATCCGCGTGGGCTCGATGTCGATATCGACAAAACCGGTGTCGGCGAGCAATTGCCGGTACTGGCTGTCCTGAAGCGCGCCGGCGACACAGCCGACCCACAACTCCATGCTCCGACGCACCTCCGAGGGGATCTCGCCCGTGCACACGACATCAGAGACGGCGAATCGGCCGCCGGGCCGCAGGACTCGGAATGCCTCCTGCAGCACGCGCCGCTTGTCGGCCGAGAGATTGATGACGCAGTTCGAGATGATGACGTCGACGGCCGCGGTCGGAAGCGGGATGTTCTCGATCTCGCCTTTGAGGAACTCGACGTTGCTGGCGCCCGCCCTGGCCTGGTTCTGCCGGGCGAGCGCGAGCATTTCGTCCGTCATGTCGAGTCCGTAGGCTTTGCCGTTCGGGCCGACGCGCTTGGCGGACAACAAAACGTCGATGCCACCCCCGGAGCCGAGATCGAGGACGACCTCGCCTGGATGCAGCTCGGCAAGTGCCGTGGGATTCCCACAGCCCAGCGATGCCAGCACCGCGCCCTCCGGAAGACCTGCGGTCTGGGACGCTTCGTACAGATTTTCGGTCACGGGGTCGCAGCCGCACGAGCCACTCGGCCCGCAACTTACCTTCTGCCCATCCAGTGCTTTGAGAGCGGCTTTGGCGTACTTCTCTTTCACGGTTTCTTTGACGTTGTGGTCGCTCATGGGGCCTCAGTCGCAGCACGCGACAGCGCAGCTGCCGGCATGCTTGCCAGGTTTGACGGACCTGGTGTAGGTGGCGATGTGATCGAGCGTCTCTGGCTCGAGACCGTAAAACATCCAGCGGCCTTCACGGCGGTCGGCGATCAGGCCGGCTTCTTTCAGCACTTTCAGATGGAACGAGAGCTTGGACTGCGCAATACCGAGGACCTGTCCGAGCTCGCACACACAGCGCTCTTTGTGTGAGAGCATCTCCACGATCTGGACGCGGGTTTCATCCGCGAGCGCGTGGAACCAGCGGGCCACGCGGGCGGCTTTGGAACGGGGCTGAGCAGCGGTGGTCATAGGGCCAAACGTATCAAGTTTTCTTGATACGTCAAGGGCCCGCTATTGGCAGCATGTCAGCGCGCACCGCCCCACGTGCCTGCCTGGCCAAATGACGTTCGGGAATTGGGCCATGAATTCGAGCGTGTCTTGCCGAAGGCCGAAATACCGTCGCCGTCCTTCGCGGTGCGCCTGGACCAATCCCGATTCCCTCAAGACCTTGAGGTGATAGGAGATGGTCGACTGGGGGGCTCCGACGATCTTCTCGAGCTCCGTGACATAGCGCTCGCGCCGCGAGAGAAACTCGAGGATGTCGAGCCGGGTCAAGTCGGACATGGCATGGTACCACTGTCCGACGTGCGCCATGTGAACCGGCAGCTTATGCGAGCCCATCGGCCAGCCAGGGCGGACGCGAGGGTTCGTCTTGGCGGCCTCGAGCCAGTAGCGGCGACTCATACCCCCCACGCTAAGCCGACCCATCAA
>DASTDR010000427.1:0-5743 GCA_035710265.1 Gemmatimonadales bacterium
GCGCTTAAGCTGCGGCGCGAGCTAGGGGTTGCACAAGCGGGAACTCGGAAACGACCATCGCCACGATAGTTGGACCAACGAGAGCGGCGATGTGCTTTGAGCTCAAGGTAGACACCCCACTCTTGGGGGCAGCCTAACGGAATGCGCATAAGCTGCGGCGCGAATTCGAAGATTTCACAACAGATGGCCTCCACAGCAGGATGGCGCCGTCAGCTTCCAGCGCTTGTTAGGCCGCAGGCCACTTCACTAGTTGGTCACATGATCGACGCAGGCTGCATCAAAATTGGTTGCTCCCTGAATCCCACTCAGCGTACCTCGAGGGCCAGCTACATAACCGCCAATGGAGCACTTTATCCCGAACCCCCTGTTCTGCGCTGCGGAGTCGGTGCGGTTCGGCCCTTCAAGCCGGCGCGATCCCTCGCTTTGGAGGTTTACGCCGGAGTTGCGGGTGACTAGAATGCCGTCTCCGCTATGGCCATTGATGAGATTGGCCACGATGTCAGCCTGAGAACCACGGTCGATCACAATCGCTGCGCCATGATTCTCCAGGATCGCATTGCCCACGATCCACGCGCCCGACCCCCGGTCAACAAGGATGCCGCCGCCACGATTGCTTCGCAGTGTGTTCGGTCGAACAATCTCATCGGGCGGAATGAGAAACCCGATCCGAGCGTATGACTGCTCCGTCACGTGAATCCCTACCCCGCCGTTGTCCGAGATCACGTTATTTACGATCTGTGCCACACTCGACTTGTCCAGATGAATCCCACGTCCGCTGTTCTCAGTGATGACATTGCCATCGATCACGGCGTTGGCCGGTCCGGACAAGTGTACGCCATCAACGCCGCCGGTAATACGAAACCTGGTAATGGTAATCCCCCTGCCCCTGACGAAAATGGCGTGGCTCGTGGGTCCGGCGGGCGGTCCCTTCGGGGGTTCGATGGTTGCCCTCCCCTGGCCATCGAGCGTCACGCGCACCAGCTCCGCGGGGATCTGGACGCTTTCATGACAGGTACCGGTGACCAAGACGGTGTCGGCCGGTTTGGCGCGAGCTAATGCGCCCGCAATAGTGGTTCCCATGTCACAATCAACGGTGATGACGGCACGACGTGACACCGGTGCCGCCAGGCAGACGCATGCGACAACCGGTGCAAAGTAGATTCTGGGCATTCAAGCCTGCGGCCTAACGAGAAGCGCTTAAGCTGCGGCGCGCTGAAGAACGGTTCATTCCTTAAGCTACGCGCGCCGTCAGCTTCAAGCGCGTGTTAGGCACCAGGGCGCACTACATGGTCGGCTTAAGAACCATAAGGACGAGGGCTGCAACGGGAGTCAGCAGAGCGATGGCGCCCCAGCGCTCCCATGTCTTGGCGAGACGTTGGTAGCTGCCCCAGTCGAACGATCCCTGTTCAGCGCCAGTCTGCGCGAGTGCTCGCAATCGCACTTGGAGCGGCGCGACGCGCAGGACGAACACGAGTCCTGACACAGAAAAGAGAATCAGGGACCAAAGGATCCAGCCCGTGCCCAGGATCGGATAGCCCCCCACGATCGCCGTGGCGACACCACCCACGATGATGATGACGACCCCCGGGATGGTGAACAGGCGATCGCTCCGAATAATGCCGTCAACCGTATGGGCGAGTAGGCGTGGGTCGCGCGTGCGAGCGGCGTGCGCGTGCCAAAACAAGCCTGTGGTAATGTTCCCGAGGAACGCGATGACCGCAGCCAGGTGGAGAAGCTTGAGCCAGAGGTACATGGTTAGAGCCCCACGAGACGTTAAGCCCTGTGTGCCTAACGGATCGCGCTTCAGCTGCGGGCGCGACGGTACGTGGCGCACCGTCTAGTGGTCTGCTTCATCGGCTGCTCCTTGGCGCACAAACGGAACATCGTCGCCGCGCCCGCCAGCTGCAAGCGCTAGTTAGGCCGCAAGCACAGCGCTGACAGTGCCAAGCAGGCCCAGACCATTGAAAGCCAGGTGCGCGAAGATGGCAGGCCATGTGCTGCCGCTTCGCTGTGTCACCCATCCATAGGCAAGACTCTCCGGGAGTAAGCGGAGCACATCCCATGGATAGAACATATGGAACATGTGGTAGCACAGTCCGTGCACCAGCCACGCGCGCGGACCATGGGCCGCGAGCTGTCGAGGAAACAGGACGCCGCGAAACCACAGCTCCTCCCCCAGCACGTTTAGAAGCAGTATGCCGAGGTGCAGGACGACTGCCCACCAGTTGCCCGCCAGTGGGATGCCCCAGAACGTCGTTTCGGTGCGGACGAGCTCGAATGCCGCCGGTGGCGCCAGGCCGCCGTGCTCCTGAAGCCACTGTGCGGTGCCGCCGAGGCTGAAGTAGCCCAGAAGCGTCACCGCGAGGAGTGCCGCGGCCCAAAGGCCGTGCCGCGCCAGCGGCCGCCCGAGGCGCAGCCGCTGTAGCAGGCCACCGACACCGGGTGCAGTTCGCTCGCGCTGCGCGACCACCAGAGCGGCAACCAATAGCAGAGCCAACGGAACCAGAAACCCGACGGAGAGCGACAGTGATGCACTTCCGGTTGTCCGCACAAGGAGCGGTAGTGCCACGTACAGCCCGAGCCAGAATGGGACGGCAGAGAGGCCGAAGGCACCGATGGCATAACCGAGTCGAAGCGGGCGCAGCGCAGCAACGTTTCGGGTTGACACGGGGCGACACTCTGGCTTGCGGCCTAACGGAATGCGCCTAAGCTGCGGTGCCGAGCTGTAAGGATCACAAACGCAATTCTACCCTCGAGGACGGGCGCCGTCAGCTTCAGGCGCGTGTTAGGCCGCAACCTCCACCAAGTCAGGGGACAGCGGTGACCCGCCTTACGTCCGGGGGCCAGTTGCCGGCGAGGAAACTGTTCACGGCGTTGAAAAAGGGCTCGGGTGCTTCCAGGTAGGGGAAGTGGCCCACGGATGGAATCGCAATTAGCCGAGCATTGGTCAGTATGGCCGCCCATTCCTCTGCGCTCGAGAGCGGGATTGGGTCGACGGTCCCGTGGATCACCAGCGTCCGAGCCGGGAAGGACCTCAGGCTTGCTCGCCAATCGTAGTCGCCGAGGGAAGCCATCGTGAAGCGATCCACCGCGAAAAGCTTGTTGCGACGGCTATCGGGCGTGCCGGCACAGAAGTCTCCTCGACTCCGCCGTATGAATGTCGGGTCGGTGAAGAATGGACGGAACCAGAGCCGGTAGTAGGCGTGACACGCCGCAGCGTCCTCAGGGTGTGCTCGTCTGGTGTCCATCCATCGCTGCATCTCTCCTCGTTCGGAACTGTCCCGCGCACGATTCATCGCCTCGAAGCCGGCCACGAGTTCGGAACGGCGCAGGGGCACGCCATCAACGATGAGGAGTTGCTTGATGGAGGCCGGATAGCGGGCCGCGTACAGGGCCGCCACGCCCGCGCCCCACGAGTGCCCCAGGAGCGTGAGTTGCCTCAGGCCAAAGTGGGCGCGCAGGGCCTCGAGATCATCAACAAAGCGTTGGGCCGCGAGCCCGACGGAGTCGCTCACCAGCGTGGACCGTCCGGCCCCTCGCTGATCATAGAAGAGGAGGGTGTGGCGGTCGGCCAGGGGTTCGAGGTCGGCCGCCAAATAGTCCATGGTGAATCCGGGGCCCCCATGGATGATGACCACGGTATCGGGGCCAGCGCCGACCAACCGAGTAAAGAGTTGGACGCTGTCCGGGGTAGAGACCAGGCCTTCCCAGCGTGGAGGTGAGGCGCTCGCTACGTGTGTGCGTTCCGCCGGGCGGCTACACCCGATCAGGAGCATGAGTCCGACGAGAGGGAGGAGTCGGCTGACGAAACGCAGCACGGGGACCTCGGGAGTCTGTGCGATGGGTTGCGGCCTAACGGATCGCGCTTAAGCTGCGGCGCGCTGAAAAAAGACTCATTCCACAATCTGCGCGCACCGCCAGCTTCAAGCGCTTGTTAGGCGGCACTCTTGCAGCGGACCCGGACCGCACCGCTCCAGATCCCTGACTCCGGAAGTCCCCACGCTCTCAAATCCGATTGCCGAAAGTGTCTGCGCGCGAAAGGGGGATTGCCATACTCACGCGACCGTTATAGCCCTCACGGCATATCGATACTGAACCAGTGTCGTAGGACCCCACAGGTATGAAACTATCGCCGCCAGTCCAATAGTGATGAGGGCAAGGTTGCGCGGGTCGTACACGGTGGGCATGGACAGGCCTTGCCCGGTGACAGGCCACAGATACCACCACACAAACAGTCCGGGATGGAGTAAATCCATTGCGAACAGGCTCTTCCCCGTGTTGTTGTAGATCCAGGCCATCAGCACCCGGAGTGCGACGACATAGATCCACTGCCAGGCGCACCACGCCAGAGACTGGCCGGCCAATGCCCAGACGGGGGCATGCAATGACGCCCACATGATCCCTGCCAGAACCCCGGCGGTGAGCGCACTCCGTTTCTCCTGAAGCGTGTCAAGCGCGTAGACCGTCCAGCCGAGTTCTTCCGCATACGCAATCAGGAAGAAGCCGACGAACGAGAGCGGCACCAGGAGCGTCAAATGCGGCGGCGGAACCTGCAATCCTGACCACCGCGCCAGTCCGTACTGCACGAAGACTATGAAAGGCCCCGCAAGAAAAACCGGGAGATACCAGATCTTCGACTTGATTCGACGGTAATCGACAATTCGCCTGAACAATTCTTTCACGCCCGCAACCCTATTCTCACGATAGACAAGAATCGAAGCTGCGATCATCGGAGTCAGCGACCATGCGGCACGAAACATCACCTGATCGGGAATGACGTGCGCTTGAGCCAAAGCTCCAATTCCCCAGAATGGGACGGAAAGGGCGAACTCCAACAGAACAAAGGTCAGTACAGATCTGTGTCTTGGTATGTCCGACTGGAGCACATCGGATTCCTGAGTTGGCATGATTCGTGGGTGTCTCGCCGTATCTTGTGTGGCCGCTTAACGGGATGCGCCAAAGCTGCGGCGCGACCTGTTGGTTTTCACGAATAGAAGACTACCTCAGAAAGGAGGCGCCGCCAGCTTCAGGCGCTTGTTAGACAGCGACCGGCGCGAAATCGGTCGGCGTAGTGCTCCGCAATTCCAGCCACTCGTCGTGAGAAACATGGATTCGCTTGGTCTTAGGAACGACGAGGACATCCGCATCCCAAGCATTCTCCATGACCTGCGCCAGGAATAGGACTCGCCGCAACCACCCTGAGATTCTCTGCGGCCATCGGGACAAATGGGATCATGACGATGGGGTACGGTGGCCCTGAACGCGTGTCAAAGGCCAAGAGCTCCCCTCCACCGTTCGAGCCGAACCCGATCAACCCAGGAACGTTTCTAGCAACTTCGTATTCTGCGTTACGCTGCGACACCTCATGCGCAGACCAAAACGAGATCCAACCCGGCTCGAGTGCGAGATCTCCTTCGCCACCGTTGGAGGCTGCAAGGAATGTGAGATACGACTTAGGCATCAGGATTCGTGTGAACGTCGCGAGCGTAGCCAGCTGCTCGGGCGACGCGGGCGGAGCGGGGCGCCAGGTATCCGGACAGCGAGACAGATACTCTACAACGTCCATGACCGCTCCCGCTGCCTACCGAAATGCGCTTAAGCTGCGGCGCGAAGCTTTCAGGTTCACAAACGCAATTCTACCGCAGATGACGTAGCGCCGTCAGCTTCAAGCGCATGTTAGGCCGCGACCCGTTCATAGAGCGCAAAGCCCCAATAGGCCCGGGGCGGGAATCGCGGGCCCCTC
>DASTDR010000428.1:0-6344 GCA_035710265.1 Gemmatimonadales bacterium
CAGGCGGTGCGGCTGGGCCTCGACCGTTTCCTCATGTTCATGGCGTTCTTCTCGGTGAGCCTCGCGGTGCTCAACCTGCTGCCGATTCCGGTGCTCGACGGCGGACACGCGGTGTTTCTGATCGCTGAGGGTATCCTGCGCAAGCCGCTGTCGCCTCAGCTCCGGCTGCGGTTGACGCAAGTGGGCATGCTCATCGTGCTCGCGATCATGATCCTGGCAATCTCGAACGATGTCCTCCGCTTCTTCCGTTAACGACGCGCTCAGTGGTTATCTCGCGGGACGATTGACCGCCGAGCAACTCGTGGCTACGATTGCCGCGGAGTATTATCGGGGAACGAGAAACGGGGAGCGGGAAACATGGCGTCCGATCGTGGACGTGATCGAGCGCGCCCATCCCGGGGTGGTGGAGTTGAGATCGAGCGAGACCCACCCGGGCTTCGACGTGCGGCTCGCCGAGCGTCCATTCCCGAAGCGTTACGAAGCCGAGCTACGACAGGCGGTTACCGCCACGCTGGACCGGGTTCCCGGTTCGCGGGTCCCGCCTCCCGAAGCACCCAAGCCCGGCTTTCTCCGTCGGATCGTCAACGCCCTGCGTCGCGTCTTCAGGGGTTAAGCCCGGCTCCGCTTCGCTCTAGTCCGTGATAAGTTTTGTGCAACGATGGCAAAAACGCGATGACTCACCCTCAGCAACCAACCGCATTTCCCAAGTCGCCAACCGGCATCGTCGGTCTCGACGAGATCACCGGCGGCGGGTTGCCGCGCGCTCGTCCGACCCTGGTGTGCGGCAGCGCCGGGTGCGGCAAGACGCTGCTGGCGATGGAATTTCTGGTGCGCGGCGCGACGGAGTTTGGGGAGCCGGGGGTGTTCGTCGCGTTCGAAGAGACGAGCGATGAGCTGACCCAGAACGTCCGCTCGCTTGGATTCAACCTCGACGATCTCGCCGAGCGGAAACAGCTACTCGTAGACCACGTGCGCGTCGAGCGCAGTCAGATCGAAGAAACGGGCGAGTACGACCTCGACGGGTTGTTCATCCGGATCGGCCACGCGATCGATTCGGTTGGTGCCAAGCGCGTCGTGCTCGATACGCTCGAAGTACTGTTCGGCGGGTTATCGAATCAGAGCATCCTGCGCGCCGAGCTGCGGCGGTTGTTCCGCTGGCTCAAGGACAAGGGCGTGACCGCGATTATCACGGCCGAGCGCGGGGATGGCACGCTGACCCGCCACGGGCTCGAGGAATACGTTTCCGACTGCGTCATCCTCCTCGATCACCGAGTCAGCGAGCAGCTCTCGACCCGCCGCATACGCGTCGTGAAGTACCGCGGCACGACGCACGGAACGAATGAGTATCCGTTTCTCATCGACGACGGCGGGATCTCCGTCCTGCCGATCACGTCGCTGGGGTTGGAACACGAAGTCTCCACCGAACGGATTTCCACCGGCGTCCCGCGGCTCGATGAGATGTTGGGCGGTCGGGGCGTCTACCGGGGCACCACCGTACTAATCTCGGGCACGGCCGGCACGGGCAAGACCAGCTTGGCGGCGCACTTCGTGGACTCAGCGTGCCGGCGAGGCGAGCGGTGTCTCTATCTCAGTTTCGAGGAATCGCCCCACCAGTTGTTGCGCAACATGCGTTCCATCGGACTCGATCTGGCGCCCTGGGTGACAAAAGGGCTGCTGCAGTTCCACTCCACGCGTCCCAGCGCGTTCGGGTTGGAGATGCACCTCGCGACCCTGCATAAGCTGGTCACGCAGTTCCAGCCACGCGTGGTGGTGGTGGATCCGATCACCAGCTTCCTCAATGCGGGCTCTTCGGCCGAGGCCGAAGGGATGCTGATGCGATTGATCGACTTCCTCAAGTCCCAGCAAATCACGGCCGTGTTTACCAGTCTGACCCACGGGGGCGATGCCATCGAAGCGACGAAATCCGCCGTGTCGTCGCTCATCGACACCTGGTTGCTGGTGCGCGACATCGAGTCGCGCGGTGAGCGCAACCGCGGCCTGTATGTCCTGAAGTCTCGCGGCATGGCACACTCGAACCAGGTGCGCGAGTTCATCCTGACCGACCACGGCGTCGATCTGCTCGATGTGGAAATGGGTCCCGAGGGCGTGCGCGTTGGGTCCATGCGCGGTGCGCGCACATGACGGCCAGAGGGCCGGCCAGCCCGCCCACGCTGGCCGAAGTCATGAGCAGCGGAACACCGGATCCCGGGAAGTGGGAGCTGCGTCTGTACGTTGCCGGTAAGACGCCAAAATCACTCGCTGCGATCGCGAACCTGCAGCGCTTGTGTGACGAGCACCTGGCCGGCAAGTACACGATCGAGGTCGTGGATCTGATCGCCCACCCGCACCTGGCCAAGGGGGACGAGATTCTGGCGATCCCGACACTGGTGCGCAAACTTCCCGAGCCGATTCGCCGGGTCATCGGGGATCTCTCCAACATCGAGCGCGCTTTGGTCGGCCTGCAGGTTCGCCCGTCAATCTCATGAGCAAGACCACACGCCCCCAGACCAGGGACAGCATCGAGCGGCTGCGACAGGAGAACGCGGAGCTGCGCAGCCGGCTGGAGCTGGCGGAAGCGACGTTGCACGCGCTCGCCGCCGGTGAGGTAGATGCCGTGGTCGTCAGCGACCGCGAGCGCGTGCTGACGCTCGAGTTGCCGGACATGCCGTATCGGCTCGCGGTCGAGCAGATGTCGCACCCGGCGGTCACGCTGACCCAGGAAGGATCGATCATCTACGCCAATCGACGCTTCGCCGAGCTCCTGGGCGTCGTGCAGTCGGAGCTCGCCGGCAAGCCCCTGGCAACGTTCGTGCTCCCCAAGAGCCGAAGTTCCTTCGATGCCTTACTGCGCGACGCCGCTGGGGACGGAGCCGGCGCGCTCCTGGCCGAAGTCACGCTCAAGGGCGATGCGGGCCTGCCGGTGTCGGTATGTCTCGGCGCCTGTATGCTGCGCGAGGGCGCGCTCGGCCCATGTGTCGTCGTCAGCGACCTGACGATGCAGCGCCAATACGAGGATCTGCGCCGCACGCAGGAGGCGCTTCAGGCGAGCGAGCGCGATCTGCGCGAGGCTGACCGACGCAAGGACGAGTTCGTGGCGACGCTCGCGCATGAGCTGCGCAACCCCCTCGCTCCGATCCGCAACGCCGTCCAGGCATTGAAAACCAAGGGTTTGCCTGACGACCTGCAGTGGGGTCGCGACGTCATCGATCGTCAGGTGAGCGTGATGGCGCGCCTGCTCGAAGACTTGCTCGACGTCTCCCGCATCTCGCTTCACCGGCTGGATCTGCGCAGAGAGCGCGTGGCATTGGCGAGCGTCCTGGACGCCGCGCTGGAAACGAGTCGTCCGGTCATCGCGGTCAGTCGCCATGCGCTGACCGTCACCGTGCCGCCGCAACCGGTAATGCTCGATGCCGACCCGGTGCGGCTGGCTCAAGTGCTCGCCAACCTGCTCAACAACGCCGCCAAGTATACAGACGAGGGTGGCGCCATCCAGGTGACGGCGGCGGTGCAAGGACGGGAGCTGACCCTCTCCGTGAAAGACAGCGGCATCGGCATTGCTCCCGAGATGCTGCCGCAGATCTTCGAAATATTCTCTCAGGCCAAGTCGGCGCAGCTGCGATCCCAGGGCGGGCTGGGCATCGGATTGGCGTTGGTGAAAGGTCTGGTCGATCTGCATGGCGGGGCCATCGAAGTGCGCAGCCAAGGACTTGGGCGCGGCAGCGAGTTCATTGTGCGCCTGCCGTGCGTGATCAACGCATAAGCCTCACCACCAGCACCACCAACAACACCAGCGCGAGACCAACGCCCGCGGCGATCAGCCAGGGGCGCTGCGGTTTCATCGGAAACCTGGGCGCCTCGCGTGGCGACGTGCTCACGGGCGCCGTGCCGAGTGTCACCGTGGGCCGGCGCGTGTGCTCGACATCGTCCAGATCCGCCAGCAGCTCAGCGGCATTAGCATAGCGGTCGTCCGGATGTTTGGCGAGGCACTTCAGCACCACCCGCTCGAAGCGCTTCGACAGCTCGGGCCGCTTTTTGCGCAGCGAGGGCGGCGGATCCTCGACGTGCATGCGCGCCAGCTCGAACCAGTCGCTCGAGCTGAACGGCACCTCGCCGGTCGCGGCCTTGTAGAGCGTGACGCCGAGCGCGTAGAAGTCGACGCGCGGGTCGAGCGGCCGCCCCTGCGCCTGCTCGGGGGACAGATAGTGCGGGGTTCCGATCGTCATGTTGACGCCGGTGGACGCGGTGTAGCCGGAGACGGCGCGCGCGATCCCGAAATCGGTGAGCACGGCGCCCCCGTCCGAGCGGATCAGCACGTTGTCGGGCTTCAGGTCGCGATGAATCACTCCCTGGGCGTGTGCGAACTGGAGCGCGGCGATGATGTCGCGCGCGAGCCGCAGGATCGCATCTTCCGATTGCGGTCCTTCACGGGCGATGCGGGCCCCGAGGCTGTCGGCGCACAGATCCATCGCGAAATAGACGTGGTCTTTCGTTTTCGCCACCGAGCGGATCCGAATGATGTTCGGGTGCTCGAGTTTCGCGGCGGTCTCGCTTTCATTCCGGAACCGGGACTCGAACTGGGGGTCGCCGGCGTAGCGGGGCTTCAGGACCTTGATCGCGACGGGCGTGCCATCGGCCTGCCGGGCGGCAAAGACGAAGGCGTACCCCCCCTGGCCGAGCAGGCGTTCGAGGGTATAGGGGCCAAGAGTTTGGCCGACCAGGTCGGTCGCGGCGTTAGTCACTTTACAAAGGGGCGCAGCCCGGTTAACCTACGGCGCTTCCAACGATTAGGGAACAGGGACGATGTACGACAAGACGACGCCGGTCAGGAAACACGGGCTGCACGAGAAGGACACCGGATCGAGCCGGGTCCAGGTCGCGCTGCTCACCGAGCGCATCAACAGCCTCACCGAGCACTTCCGGGTCCACGCGAAGGACTTCCACGGGCAACGCGGCCTGCTGCGCATGGTCAGCCGCCGGCGCCGCCTGCTGGAGTACTTGAAGCGCACCGATCTCGCGAAGTACCGGCAGCTCATCGACGAGCTCGGTCTCCGACATTAAGTCGTACAAGGCGTCGTGCTGTGCGTCCCGGCGAGAGCACCGGGGCGTCCGGCACATTTTCAAGTGCTCTAGACAGGCAATGCAGTGAAGCACGTCGAAACGAATTTCGCCGGCCGCACCCTGAGAATCGAATCGGGGCGGCTGGCCAAGCAGGCGGCAGGCTCATGTCTCGTGCAGTTCGGTGAAACGGTCGTCCTGGCCGCGGTCACCGTATCCGAGACCCAGGCCAACCTGCCGTACTTCCCCCTCACCGTCGAATACCGCGAGAAAGCCTACGCCGCCGGCAAGATTCCTGGCGGCTTTTTGAAGCGCGAAGGACGCCCCTCCGACGACGAAATCACGTCGGCGCGCGTCATCGATCGCTCGGTGCGGCCGCTGTTCCCCGAAGGCTTCAAGAACGAAGTGCAGGTCTTCGTCTACGTGTTGTCGGCAGACCAGGAAAACGATGCCGACGTGCTCGGCGTCGTGGCCGCGTCCACGGCGCTGTCGCTTTCGCGGGTGCCTTGGAACGGGCCGATCGCCGCGGTGCGGGTGGGGCGGGTCGAAGGCGCGTGGATCCTCAATCCCACGTTCCAACAGCTCGAGTTCTCCGACGTCGATCTCACGGTGTCAGGCTCGCGCGACTCGATCGTGATGGTCGAGGGGGGCGCGCTGGAGCTGACCGAGGCCGAGATCATCAAGGGCCTCGAGGTCGCGCATAAGGGGATCAAAGAGCTGCTCGACGCCGCCGACGAAGTGGTCGAGGCGGTGCGCCGGCCCAAGATGGAATGGACCAAGGCCGAGCCGCCCGCCGAGCTGGTCGCGCGGGTGAAGGAGTTGGCCGAGGACAAGGTACGCGAGGCGTTGACGCTGGCGGAGAAGGCGGAGCGGACGCAGGCCCTGAGTGCCATCAAGCAGACGATCATTGAGACGCTCGCCGAGGAATTCCCCGACAAGCTGCGCGAGATCGCCGAGGTCATTGAAGGGATCGAGTACAACACGATGCGCGACCGCGTTCTCAATGCCGGGGAGCGCGTCGATGGGCGCGACCTCGACACCGTGCGGCCGATCGCCTGCGAGATTGGTTGGTTGCCCCGTGCTCATGGATCGGCCCTGTTCACGAGGGGACAGACCCAGGCACTTGCGACCGTTACCTTGGGCACGACCGACGACGAGCAGCGGATCGACTCGATCGACGTGGCGCAGGAGACGACCAAGTCGTTCATGCTGCACTACAACTTCCCGCCGTTTTCCACCGGGGAAGTGAAGCCGGTGCGGGGCACGTCACGCCGCGAGATCGGCCACGG
>DASTDR010000429.1:0-10982 GCA_035710265.1 Gemmatimonadales bacterium
GATCGCCCGCTTGAGCGGACGGGCTCCGAAGTGTTCGTCGTACCCGTGCCCGACCAGGAACTCCGAAGCCGGTTCGGTAAGGCGGAGCGACAGCTCCTCCTCGGCCAGCCGTTTCTGCACGTCGCGGAGCAGGATCGAAACGATCTGCGCAATGTGCTCCTTCAGGAGCGGATGGAAGACGATCACGTCGTCGAGCCGGTTCAGGAACTCCGGATTGAACACCTTGTTGATCTCTTCCTTCACCTTCTCCGACATCCGCTCGAAGGACGCCCGGATGTCGGGCTGGGCGAAGCCCAGCGCCTTGCCTTTGACCATGTCGCGCGCGCCGACGTTGGACGTCATGATCACGACCGTGTTCTTGAAGTCGATCATGCGGCCGTAATTGTCCGTCAGGTGGCCTTCGTCGAGCACCTGCAACAGGATGTTGAACACGTCGGGGTGCGCCTTTTCGATCTCGTCGAGCAGCACCACCGAGTAGGGCTTGCGCCGCACGGCCTTGGTCAGCGTGCCGGAATCTTCGTAGCCCACGTACCCCGGCGGCGCGCCGATCAGCCGGCTCACGGAGAACTTCTCCATGTACTCCGACATGTCGACGCGAATCAAGGCGTTCGCATCGGCGAACAGGAACCGCGCCAGCGAGCGCGCCAGCTCGGTTTTCCCGACGCCGGTGGGGCCGCTGAAGATGAAGGAGCCGATCGGGCGCTTGGGATCCTTGAGCCCCGCCCGGCTGCGGCGGATCGCCCGCGAAATCACCTGAATCGCCTCGTTCTGCCCCACCACGCTCTCGTGCAGCTCGTCTTCCATGCGCAGCAGGCGGGCCGTCTCCGCTTCCTGCAGCCGCGTCACCGGGATGCCGGTCCAGCGCGACACGATAAACGCGACGCCTTCTTCATTGATCGTAGGCCGTCGGGTCTGGCGCTCGCGCTCCCACTCCTCCTGCTTGCGGCGAATCTCGGACTGAAGCTCGCGCTCCGAGTCACGCAGCGACGCGGCCTTCTCGAAGTTCTGGTCGCGCACCGCCGCTTCCTTGTCCCCGTTGATCCCTTCGAGCTTGTCTTTCAGCTCGGCGACCTCGGGCGGCGGCACCTGGGCGGCGAGCCGGGCGCGCGCGCCGGCCTCGTCGATCACGTCGATCGCCTTGTCGGGCAGGAACCGGTCGGTGATGTAGCGCTCCGACAGTTTCGCGGCTTCGACGAGCGTGTCGTCGGGAATGATGACGCGGTGGTGATCCTCGTAGCGCTTGCGCAGCCCTTTGAGGATTTCGATCGTCTCTTCGACGGTCGGCGGATCGACGATCACCGTCTGGAACCGCCGCTCGAGCGCGCCGTCCTTCTCGATATACTTGCGGTACTCGTTGAGCGTCGACGCGCCGACGCATTGCAGCTCGCCCCGCGCCAGCGCCGGCTTGAGCATGTTGGACGCATCCACCGCACCCTCGGCGGCGCCCGCGCCCACCAGCGTGTGCAGCTCGTCGATGAACAAAATGATGTTCTTGTTCTGCGCGATCTCGTTGATGACCGCCTTGAGCCGCTCCTCGAACTGGCCGCGGTACTTGGTGCCGGCAATGACGGCGGCCATGTCGAGCGACAGCACGCGGTGATCCTTCAGCGCGTCGGGGCACTGGCCGCCCGCGATCAGCTGGGCGAGCCCTTCCACGATCGCCGTCTTGCCCACGCCCGGCTCGCCGATCAGCACCGGGTTGTTCTTCTTGCGGCGCGACAGAATCTCCATGACGCGCTCGATTTCCTTCTGGCGCCCGATCGTGGGATCGAGCGAGCCTTCGGCCGCCAGCTGCGTGAGGTCGCGGCAGAAATGATCGAGCGCGGGCGTCTTGGATTTCTTCTCGCTCTTGGGCGGCGTCGGCTGCGCGCCGGTCCCGCCGCCCGCGGGCGTCGAAGGCATCTCGCTGCCGAGCAGCCGCAGCGTTTCCGCGCGTGCCTGCTCGAGGTTGACGCCCGCGTCCGTGAGGACCTGGGCCGCGATGCCCTTCTCTTCGCGCAGCAGCCCGAGCAGCAGGTGCTCGGTGCCGACGTAGGAATGATTGAGCTCGCGCGCCTCGCTCATGGCCAGCTCGAGCACCTTCTTGGCGCGGGATGTATAGGGAAGGTCGGGCCCGGCCGCGGCGGCCGCTTTTCCTTTCTTGACCGTCTCTTCGATCTTCTGTTGAATCTCTTCGAGATCGACGTTGAGATTGGTCAGGACCGCGGCGGCGACGCCCTCGCCTTCGCGGATCAAGCCGAGCAGGATATGCTCGGTGCCGACGTACTCGTGATGCAGACGAGCCGCCTCTTCGCGGGCCATCTGCAGAACTTTCCGAACGCGATCCGTGAAATTGTAGCCGTTCATCGCGATTCCGAACTCACCTTTCGCCGTTCAACTAGGTTCTGCTTCGAGCAGACGGCGCACAAACGCAGCGCGCACCGTCGGCAGTTCGCGGTCGCCGGTGGACCGGCCGTCCATCGCTGCCAGGTGCGCGGGTTGGGTATAGATCAACAGCTTGTTGAGCGTATATACCCCCGGTCCCGGGAGCAGATTCAGCCCAACGCCCAACCGCACACCGCTCAACAAATTCATCGCTTCTTCGAACGTCAGCCGGCGCGCGTGCTTCAGCAGACCATAGGCGCGCCAAGTCTTGTCTTCGACCTCTTCCGGCGCCGTCCTCAACAGCACGTCCCGTGCCTGCTCTTCGTATTCCACCACCTGGCGCACGATCTTTCCAAGGTGGTCGATCAGCTCGTCTTCTGTCTTCCCTAAGGTTGTTTGGTTGGACAGCTGGAAGAAGTTTCCGACGACCTCACTGCCTTCCCCGTACAGGCCCCGAAAGGTTAATCCTACCTGTGAGAGCCCTTGGAGAACTTTGTTGATTTCCTTGGTCAAAACAAGGCCCGGCAAATGGATAAGCACACTCGCCCGCAGCCCGGTTCCTGCATTCGTGGGACAGGACGTAAGATAGCCAAATTCAGGATGAAAGGCGAAAGGAATGAGCTTGCCGAGTTCGGCATCTACCGATTCCACCGCGGCATACGCGTCTTCCAAATCGAATCCTGACCACATCCCGTGCAGGCGGAGGTGATCCTCTTCATTAACCATGACCCCCACCTGATCCTGCACCAGCAACGCCGCGCCGGCGCGCGGCCTGGACTCCCGGTCCAGTCCTGCCAGCTCTTTGCTGACCAAGTGCCGTTCATGCAGGAGCTGCCGTTCGGGCCGGTCCATCTGATCCAGATGAAACGCCACCGCCGCTCCCAGATGCTCCGTCGCCGCGGCCGCCTCACCGACCCGCTCCAGGACCGCCGTGCGATCCGCATCCTTGGCCCGCTGGCTGAACGCAATCCCGCGCACATTGCGGGCAAGCCGGATCCGGGTCGACAACACGATCGTCGATTTGGGCCCGGACGCATCCAACCAGCGCATCCCGCCGTCGGGAAGCAGCGAGAGGTCCATTATTCGAGCACCCGGATGCGGTCCCGGAGCTCCGCCGCGAGCTCGAAGTTCTCGCCCTCGACCGCGCGGCGCAGCTGCGCTTTCAGCTCGAGCAGGTGGCTGCGGGGATCCGCCGCGGCCCCCGCTTCACCGGGCACCTCGTAGCGCTCCCCCACGTGCTGGCTGGAGCCGTGCAAGCGCCGCAGCAAATCCCGCAAATGCGCATCGAACGAGACGTAGCACTGATCGCACCCGAGCCGACCCGTGTCGCGGAAGTCGCGCAGCGTCGAGCCACAGGCAGGGCACCGGACGCCGTCCGCGGCGGTCGGGACCAGCGCCGCGCCTTTGCCGAGCGCGCCCAGGAAATTGCCGAGCGGGCTCTTCATCACGGCCGCGCCCGTCTCGACCCCTTTCTGCTGCGCGCACTGCTCGCACAGGTGGAGCGTGACCTTGGAGTCATGCTCGACCTGGGTGAGGTTGATGATCGCCTCACGCTCTTTGCAGTTGTCGCACAGCATCAGGGAATCGCATCGACCGAGCTCACCGTCGTGAGCCGGCCGTCCTCCAATAGCAGCACGCGGTCCGCCCGCCCCGCGAGCTGGCGGTTATGCGTGACCACGACGACTGCGGTTTCATACTCGCGCGTCAGGCGGAAAAAGATCTCATGAAGCCGCTCGGCGTTCGCGTGATCGAGATTGCCGGAGGGTTCGTCGGCCAGCACCACGCTGGGATCATGGACCAGGGCGCGCGCCACGGCGCAGCGTTGCTGCTCGCCGCCGGACAGCTCCGCCGGGCGGTGCGTCATACGGCCCGCGAGCCCAACCTCCGAGAGCACCTCTTCGGCCCGCGAGCGCGCCTTGCGGGGCGACATGCCTCCGATCAGCAGCGGCATCATGACGTTTTCCAGAGCCGAAAACTCCCGCAGCAGGTGGTGAAACTGGAACACGAATCCCAGTTTCCGGTTCCTCAGCTCGGCCGCGGTGCGCGCCTCGAGATCGGCGTAACGCGAGCCGTCGAGCCAGATGTCGCCGGTCGTCGGGGTGTCGAGCAATCCCAGGAGATGCAACAGCGTGCTCTTCCCCGCCCCCGAGGAACCGACGATCGCGACGAACTCTCCGCGGCGGACTTCGACGTCGATCCCTCGCAGGACCTCGAGCAGCTGTCCGTCGCCGCCGGCGAACACCTTCCGGACCGCACGCGCCACCAGAAGCGCGTTCATTCGTAGCGGATCGCGCTGACCGGCTCGAGGCCGGCGGCCTGTATGCTCGGATACAGCGGGGCCAGGATGGCGATCACGAGACTCGCCGCCACGACCGCGAGGGCGTCGAGCGGGTTGGTCAGCACGGGCAAATGGTCGATGAAGTACACCGACGGGTCGATCGAAATCAGATGGCCGCGGTTCAACGCCGCACCCAGAACCAATCCCAACACGGTCCCCAGTGCGGTGCCGGTCAGCCCGATAAGCACGCCTTGGATCAGGAATACTCTGCGGATCCTGCCGCGACCCATCCCCATCGCCATGAGGATGCCGATCTCGCGCGTCTTGTCGCGCACCACCATGGTCAGGGTCCCCACCACGTTGAATGCGGCGACCACACAGATCAGGAAGACCACGAGGCCCATCGCCAGCTTCTCGAGCTTCAGGGCCGCAAACAGCGACCGGTTCTGGAGCTGCCAATCGAGCGCGCGATACGGATAGCCGAGCCGGCCCTCGATGCGCGTCCCGATCTCGTTCGCGTGCTCGGGGTCGGCGAGCCGCACTTCGAGTCCGGTCACCGCCCCCCCCAATCCGGCAAACTCCTGCGCGTTCTCCCGCCGCATGACGACGTAACTGTTGTCGTAGTCGTACATGCCGGTCTCGAACAGCCCCGTGACTTCGTAGCGGCGATACTTCGGGACGAACGCACCGAGGCTGCGGTTGAACTGCGAGCCGGCAGGCGCGACCATCGTCACGATGTCGCCGGGATAGGCGGACAGTTTGTTCGCAAGCCGCGAGCCGATCGCGATGCCCCCTTCGACGTCCGGCTGGGTCGGGCGAAACGTCAGATCGCCCTTGGTGAGGTGGCGCGCCAGGCTGGTAACGGCGCGCGTGCCGGTATCCGATTCGATCCCGACGACCGCGACGCCTTCCGCGTAGTCGTGCCCTGCCGAAATCAGCCCCTGGCTGAGCACGAACGGCGCCGCGGCGACGACGTCCCGCTCCCGCCGCACCGTGTCGAGCACGCCGCGCCAGTCGTCGAGCCGCAGCCCCTCGCCGTAGGTGAGAATGCGCAGATGCGGATTGACGACCAGGATCTTCTCGCGCAGATCGTTCTGCATTCCGTTCATGACGCCCAGCACAATGACAAGCGTCATCACGCCGACCATGACGCCGCCGACCGCGATCACCGTGATCAGCGACAACAGCCGGGACGACCGGCGGCTGCGCAGATAGCGCATCGCGACGCGCAGGTCGAGGCGGGAGGGCCAATTGGTCGCCACCACGAACAGGGCCGCCGCCGCCGCGCCGAACAGCAGGACTTTGAGCAACACGATCGCGACCGGCATTACTCGGGCCTGAGCATCGGGAACAGGATCACATCGCGAATGTTCGTCTGATCGGCCAGAATCATCGTCAGGCGATCCACGCCCATCCCCACGCCGCCCGCGGGCGGCATGCCGTACTCCAAGGCGCGAATGAAGTCTTCATCGAGCTGCTGCGCCTCGGCGTCTCCGGCGGCGCGCAGCCGGCCCTGCTGCTCAAACCGGCGGCGCTGCTCGTCGGGATCGTTCAGCTCGCTGAAGCAGTTGGCCAGCTCGCGGTGTTGCACGAACAGCTCCCAGCGCTCGACGCGGCTCGGATCGTCCCGCTTGGGTTTAGCGAGCGGTGAGAGCGGCACGGGATAATCGAAGACGAATGTCGGCTGGACCAGCTTGGGCTCGACCGTGGTCTTGAACACCTCATCCACCAGCTTGGCGCCGTTCAGTTTCTCGAGCTCGGCGGGGGGCGCGTTGTGGCGCTTGAGCACGGCGCGCAGCTCGGCGTCACTCGCCCGGGCGAGATCCACGCCGGCGTGCTCGCGCACCAGGCCGTAGTAGTCCTTGCGCGCGAACGGCCGCTCGAACGAGAGCGTGGCGCCATGGCGCTCGAGGATCGCGGTCCCGAACAGCTGCTGCACGAGCGTCGCCAGCAGCTCCTCGGTGAGCACCGCCATGTCGTTGTAGTCCGCGTACGCTTCGTACCACTCGGCCATCGTGAATTCCGGGTTGTGAAATCGGGACAGCCCCTCGTTGCGAAAGTCGTGGCCGATCTCGTACACCTTCTCGAGCCCGCCCACGAGGCAGCGCTTCAGATACAGCTCGTCGGCGATCCGCAGGAAAAACGTCGCGTCGAGCGCCTCCCAATGCGTCTGAAACGGCACCGCCGCCGCGCCGCCGTACAGCGGCTGCAGCACCGGCGTCTCCACTTCCAAATACCCCTTGGCATCGAGGAAAGCGCGGATTCCCTGCACGATCCGGGTGCGGAGCCGGAAGACCTCACGCACTTCCGGGTGCACGGCCAGGTCGGCGTAGCGCTGCCGGTAGCGCAGCTCGGGATCGGTCAGCTCGCCGTGCTTGACGCCGCTCGCGTCCTGCTTGCCGAGAGGGAGCGGCCGCAGCGCCTTGGCAAGCAATGTCAGCCGGGCGACGCGCAGCGTAATCTCGCCCGTCCGCGTCTTCATCAAGCGGCCCTCGACTCCGACATGGTCGCCAAGGTCGAGCAGCTCGAGCAGCGCGTACGCGTCGCCGAGCTCATCGCTCTTGAAGTACAGCTGGAGCTTGCCGCTCGCGTCCTCGAGATGCGCGAACGTCGTTTTGCCGTGCGGGCGGAGCGCGACGAGCCGGCCCGCGAGCGCATAGGTCGCGGGATCGTCGTCGGTCGTGAACGCGTTCAGCGCCTGCTTCGTAGTGGCGGTGCGCTCGAATCGGTAGGCGAACGGCGCAATCCCGCGCTCGACGAGCTCCTTCAGCTTGTCGCGCCGCGCCGCTTCGACGAAGCTCCGCCCGGTCTCGGACATTACGCCGCCTTGTTCCCGAAGCGCTTCAGAAACGCCTCGATGAACGGATCGAGGTCGCCGTCCATGACCTTGTGCACGTCGCTCACTTTCAGCTCGGTCCGGTGATCGTTCACCATGGTGTAGGGCTGAAACACGTACGACCGGATCTGGCTGCCGAAGGCAATGTCGCCCTTCTGTTTGTCCACCTCCGCCTTCTTCGCGTCCCGCTCGGCGACCGCGCGCTCGTACAGCCGCGCCTTGAGCATCTTCATCGCCGTCGCCTTGTTCTTCCCCTGGCTCCGCTCCTGCTGGCACGATACCACGATCCCCGACGGCAGGTGCGTGATCCGCACCGCGGACGACGTCTTGTTGACATGCTGCCCGCCTTTTCCGGACGCGCGGAACACATCGATGCGCAGGTCGTCGTCCTTGATCTCGATCTCGATCTCGTCGTCCACTTCGGGATAGACGAACACCGACGCAAACGACGTGTGGCGGCGTGACTGCGAGTCGAACGGCGAGATGCGCACGAGCCGGTGCACGCCCTTCTCCGCCCTGAGCAATCCGAAGGCATAGCGCCCGCGGATCTCGATTTCCGCCGACTTGATGCCCGCTTCTTCGCCCGGCAGCATGTCGAGCACGTCGACCGCGAACCCGTGACGCTCGGCCCAGCGCGTGTACATGCGCACCAGCATTTCCGCCCAGTCCTGCGACTCGGTGCCGCCCGCACCGGGGTGGATCGTGAGCAAGGCGTCGCGGACGTCATCAGGGCCCTGCAGCATGTTCTGCATCTCGAGCGACTCGAGCCGGCCGGCGATTTCGTCCGCCTCGGTCTCGAGCGAGCGCTGCATGGCGAGATCGATGTGAGATTCGGCTTCGAGCAGGTCGTTCAGCTCGCGGCCTTCGTCGACGCGCTTGCGCAGCGCGTTATAGGGCTCGAGCCAACCCTTCAGCGATTTGACTTCGGCAACGGTCCGGCGGGCACGCTCCTGATCGGTCCAGAGCGAGCCGTCGGCCATCTGCTGTTCGAGCTCCGTGAGCCGCGCCGCTTTCCCATCGACGTCAAAGAAAACCCCTGAGCTCAGTGAGCCGGCGGTCGAAATCGGCAAAACGCTCTGTCAGGCTCATTAGAAAAGCTTATGCCCCCCGGCAAGAATCTCGTTCAGCGCTTCCGTCCAGAACGGCGTGCTGTTCGCCATCTCGGCGCCCACCTGGTCCACGTACTCCTGCCAACTCTTGTCGATCTCGTCCTTGAAGAGCTGCGGCAGCGTCCCGTCGCGAATTCCCTGCTGCCGCTTCTCCGGATGATACACGAGCATGTCGGAGATCAACGCCCGCGCCAGCCGGCGCGCCTTCTGCTTCGGGTCCTGCACCATGAACGGATTGACCGGCCGGAGCGGACCCGTGCTCCGCTTGCCGGGCGCGCTGGCGGCCGGCGCGGACGGCGCGGACGGCGCGGGCGGCGCGGGCGGCGCGGGCGGGGGCGGGGGCGGGGGCGGCGCTAATGGAGCGAGCGGCGCTGACGGTGCCGGACGTGGTGCCGCAGGCGCCGGTGCCACCGGCGTCGCGGGTCGCGGCGGTGCCGCGGGTGCCGCGGGTGCCGCGGGTCTGCCGGGAGCGCCCAGAGGCGTCGCCGGACGCGGTACGATCGCGGGCGGCGTCGCGGGACGCGCAAACGGATTTACCGGCGTTGCCGGACGGCTGATCGGCGGCGCCACGCGTGGCGCCGGAGGCGCCATCGCCTGCTTCGGAGCCACCGGCGGTGCTGTGGGGGGCGGGAGCGGGGGCGGTGGTCGCGGCGGCGCCATGGCTGCGGCCGCGGGCGCGGGGGCCGGCTGCGCGGCGGCCCGGGCGGGAGCGGGAGCGGCTGCAGCGACTGGAGCCTGGTTGCCCGCTCCGTCGGGACTCACCGCAAAAATGTTGCTGCAAACGCTGCAGCGCGCGCGCAGGCCTGCCGCGGGAACCTTGGCCGGATCCACGCGATACACGGTCTCACACGACGGACAGGTGACGTTCACGTCCTAGGGCTCGCTCTCTCCATTTTGCTCATCTGCCGCATCTCGGTCGTGGCGGCGATCCACCACGAATACCGAGCCCGCCTGCGTCTTGGCATAGCTCTTCATTTCCGTCGCCAGCTCGCTCACCTGCGCCGGGTGCGCGAAGCGCCGGTGTTGATTCGTGACGACGCCGATCGACAGCGTCATCAGCGGCACGCGGTGTAGCTGACCGCGGCGGTCCTTGCCGAAATAGTAGCCGGCGCGGCGGTCCTGCTCGTTGTACTGAAACGGCACCAGCGTATCGAATACGTCGAGAATTTCCGAGCAGACGGCGCTGATACTGTCGATCGGCAGCACGAAGATGAAGTCGTCGCCGCCGATGTGGCCCACAAAACCCTGCTTGCCGATCATCCCCCGCACCACGTCATGCAGGATGCGGGACAGCAGATAGATGACGCGATCGCCGTCATAGTAGCTGTAGCGATCGTTGTATTCCTTGAAGTGATCGAGATCGGCATAGCACACTGCGAAGAACTCACCGAGCTCCATGCGCCGCTTGATCTCGCGTTCGATTTCCGTCGTGCCGGGGAGGCGCGTCGAGGGATTCACCGCGACGTCGCGCTCGGCGCGCGTCACGAGGGCGTCGAGCCGTCCCGCCTGCTCTCCCGGCTCGAACAGCGGCGTGATCACTTCGTCCGCCCCGGCCGCAAACCAGCGCCGCACGGTATCGGTCGCGTGCCGGTTCGTGACGACGGCGAGCGGGACGATCGCGGTGTACGCATCGCCCTTGAGGCGCGCGCACAGCTGCATCCCCTCCTCGCCCGCGCTGTCGGCATCCACCACCACGAGGGTGGGCGGGAGGCGCAGGACCCGCTCTTCTACGCCGGCTGCCTGGGGAAGGGTGATCACGGGCATGCTTTTCCCGTTGACCCAGGCGGTCACAAAGTCAGGTACGGCACGTCCAGCCGGCGAGAAGAAGAGAATGGCTTGGCGCGACCGCACCTTACTCCTCGCGTAAGGGTAGAAACCGCCTAAACTTAGGCCTCGTCGTTTCCCGTGTCAAATTAACTGCGCGCCACGGGTGTTTCCGGCGTCACGGCTTCGCGTAATTCCACCGGCCGGGTGC
Source organism: Gemmatimonadales bacterium (assembly GCA_035710265.1). Classification (GTDB taxonomy): domain Bacteria; phylum Gemmatimonadota; class Gemmatimonadetes; order Gemmatimonadales; family GWC2-71-9; genus 20CM-2-65-7. The sequence continues at coordinate 10,563 of DASTDR010000429.1, forward strand.
GGCGCGCGCGGACGCGCAGGTTGAGGGCTTCGACGAACACCGAGAATCCCATCGCGAAGTAGATGTACCCCTTGTGAATGTGCTGGCCCAGACCGTCGGCGACGAGCGAGATCCCGATAATCAGCAGGAAGCTGAGCGCCAGCATCTTCACCGTGGGATGGCGGTGCACGAAGTCGCTGATCGGTGTCGCCGCGAACAGCATGACGCCGATCGCGAGCACCACCGCCGCGATCATCACGGGCAGATGCCGCGCCATCCCCACCGCCGTAATCACCGAGTCGAGCGAAAACACGATGTCGAGCACCATGATCTGGCCGACCACGGAGGCGAACGACGCCCGGCCCTTCGGGTTGTCGCGCCCGGGGTCGCCTTCGAGCGACTCGTGGATCTCGTGCGTGCTCTTGGCGAGCAGAAACAGAC
>DASTDR010000430.1:0-2190 GCA_035710265.1 Gemmatimonadales bacterium
ATGCTGCCGACATCCTCTTCCCGGCTCAAATGCGTCCCGTCGACGTGACCGACAAGCTCATCATGTCCTACACCGTGCTCGCACGACTCAGACCGGATGTGACACCCGAGCGCGCGAGGCTGATGCTGGAGTCCGCGTGGCCGAAGATCCAGCAATGGCCGCCAACACCCGGCTTCCGTGAGGAATGGCGCGTGCGGCCACTGCACGACCGGCGGGTCGGCAGCGCTGGGCGCGTCGCCTGGCTGCTGATGGGCGCGGTGGGCGTGTTCCTGCTGATCGCCTGCGTGAACGTCACAAATCTCATGCTGGCGCGCGTCGGCGAGCGCCGCCGGGAGTTCGCGGTGCGAGCCGCCGTCGGCGCGGGCGGGCATCGACTCGCGCGCCTGGCGTTCGCCGAGAGCCTGCTGCTCGCGCTCGCGGCAGGCGGCATCGGGCTTCTCGTCGCCTTCGGTCTTCTCGAGACGTTCGTTGGAATCGCGCCGCCGGGATTTTCGGGCATCGCGGATGCGTCGATCGACCTGCGCGTCTTCGTCGTGGCCGCGCTGCTCGTCGTCATCAGCGGGACGGCCGTCGGCGTGTGGCCGGCAATCTCTGTCCTCCGCCTCGGGGCGCTGCACGGCCTGCGTTCGACGGCCACGTTGTCACCGGGCGCGCGGCCGCGGGTCCGGTTCGCGCTGGTCACCACGCAGATCGCGCTGACGCTGGCGCTGCTCGGAGGTTCCGCGCTGCTGCTGCGGAGCCTGTGGAACGTCGTCACTGTGCCGCTTGGGTTCGACGCCGAGCGTGTCGTCACGCTGAGCGCAGACCTGAGCCAGGTCCGATATCCGACGGTCGAGCAAGGGGCCGCGTTCTTCGAGGAGCTGCTGGCACGCGCCCGGGCAATGCCGGGTGCGGTATCCGTGGCGATGAGCAACGCACCGCCGCCACCTCTTCTTTCAAGCATGAGAGGGCGGGTCGAAGTCGAGGGCCGCCCGGCCGACCCCAACGCGCCGCCGCCTCCCATCCGCTTCCGATCGGTGACGCCGCACTATTTCGAAACGTTTCGCATCCCGCTCGCTCGAGGGCGGACGTTCCAGGAAACAGACCTGACCGGCGAGCCGGCCGTCGTGCTCAACGAGTCCGCCGCGCGAATGCTCTTCGCCGGCGATCGCGAGCTTGGACGCCGCCTTCGGTTCGGTGGCCTTCCAGCCGTGTCGCCGATCCCCGGCTTTACCCGCGAGAACCCGTGGTACACCGTCGTCGGGGTGACCGCGGACGTCCGCAACGCCGAAGCCCTCACCGACGAGCCGAACGCCGAGATCTATCTTGCGAAGCGGCCGGGAAGGTGGGCGCAGCTGCTTCCCAACCCGCCGCGCGGCGTTCTCTCGCTTCGCACGACCGGAAGTCCTGCGGCTGCAGCTGCCTTCCTCAGGCAGATCGTCGCCGACCTCGATCCGAGGCAGCTCGTGACCATTCAGACAGGCGATGAGCTGTTCACGTCAGCGACCGCGCAGCCGCGCTTTATCACCTCGCTGCTGACGGCGTTCGCCGCGCTCGCGCTGCTGCTGGCCGCCGCTGGCCTGTACAGCGTGGCGGCGTATCTGGTCACCCAGCGCCGCCGCGACATCGCGGTACGCGTGGCGCTCGGCGCGTCGCCTCGCGACGTGGCGGGCAACGTCGTGGGCGAGGCCGGACGCTGGATCATCGGCGGCGCGCTCGTCGGTTCCGCGCTCGGCTGGATCGGGACGCGTGCCCTGCAGTCGCAGCTCTATCAGGTGGAGGCACTGGACCCGTGGTCGTGGACCGGCGCACTGCTCGCGCTCGCGGTGGTGCTGATGATCGCGGTCTTCAGGCCTGCGTATCGCGCCGCGCACGTCGATCCGGTTGCCGTGTTGAGAGCGGATTAACGAGAGCGGACTACAGGGTGCGGCTCGCGGCGCTAATCCAGCGTTGGCTTCTCGAGGCGGTCGATGACGATGACCTCGACAGGTCCGCGGCCGGCTTCCAGCTTCAGCCCGAGCTGCTCCTGCAGCGCGGTGAAGATGTTTGGCGCGTCGGGATCCGGGGGCGGAAGCGGTTCCTGCGGCAGGCCGAGCAACGATGGAGCGGCTTCCGGCGTCCACTTGAGCGTGAGATCGTAGAGGCCCGTCAGGCCGGTCCTGTCGATCACCTGGCGGTCCACGAACTGCGGGAGCACGGTCACGAGCGAGC
>DASTDR010000431.1:0-17766 GCA_035710265.1 Gemmatimonadales bacterium
GCGCCGCAGCTTAAGCGCAGTCCGTTAGGCTGCCCCCAAGAGTGGGGTGTCTACCTTGAGCTCAAAGCACATCGCCGCTCTCGTTGGTCCAACTATCGTGGCGATGGTCGTTTCCGAGTTCCCGCTTGTGCAACCCCATCTTTATGACGCTCAGATTCCGCCGGTCGTCTATCTCTCCGGTGTCCTGATGTTCGTGGGGGGGCTCGCGATCGTCCGGGCGCACAACCACTGGGTGCGTAATTGGACCGTGCTCGTCACGTTGGCAGGTTGGTTCTTCTTGGCGCTTGGTCTCTTCCGCATGTTTGCCGCCGGATCTTACCAACGAGGCTCCGCGCAAACGAGCGCGACGGTGTTTATGGTGCTGGAGGGTACGTTGCTGGTCCTTGGGCTTATCATGACCTTCCAGGCGTACCGCCGCGATGCGGTCTAACAAGACCGCTTGGTGTGCTGGGGCAGCCTAACACGCGCCTGCTCTTTGTGACCCTTACAATTCCGCGCCGCCGTCCTGCTGTGGAGGCCATCTGTTTGTGAAGTCTTCTAGCTCGCGCCGCAGCTTAAGCGCATTTCGTTAGGCAGGGCCGATGATCATCGCGCGGGTCGTAATCGCACACCTTCTGTCTCTCATCGTTGCTCCATTCGCCGCAGTCAGTGGAGTTCTCGCGCTGGCTGCCGTAACGAGCCGTCTCACTCTCTGGAGGACGGCGCCCGGAGCGTTTCCAACCGTGTTCAGCATGCCCGCGGGCGGGTTCGGGTGGCAAGTCAGTTCGTCACTTGCGCGGGCAGTCGCAGCCTTTGCCGCGATGCGTCTTGTTTTCTGGTTGCTTGCAGTAGCACCCAACATCTATGCTGCTGGCACTCTTATCATCATGTTGCTTGCCTGGGACATTTATCAGTTGCGGTTCGTGCAACGGCCCACGCTGGCCGCTCCAGCCAGCGCAATTGCGGTGAGACGATTCAAGATCGGCGCAGGACTTCTAGCATCGACCCTCATGAGCATCCTTTATGTCCGTTGCTAGAGTTGTGAGCCGCTGCCTAACCAGCGCTTGAAGCTGGCGGCGCGCGTAGATTAGGGAGTGAATCGTATGCGCCTTGTAGTGGTCGCGGCTGTTTCGCTCCTCCTTTCCTCGCCTCTGCTAGCGCAGGATAGCACGGCGGCGCCGAAGGACTCTATCATTGCGCCCATTACGCTCATTGATCGGTTTCTCTCCGCGCCGCGCAGCAATACCGATCTTTTGAGTGCGATGGTGGATTCGGCGCGTGCGCGCTCGGATGTAGTTGTCGAGCTGACTCCAGGTGATCAATGCACGCATCTCGCGCGCTGCCGCCTAACAAGCACTTGAAGCTGGCAGCGCGCGTAGATTAAGGAATGAATCTTTCTTCAGCGCACCGCAGCTTAAGCACGATCCCGTTAGGCGGCAAGCAACACGCATCGCTTTGTTTGCCTGCGTCAGCCTTTTCCGACTTGGCTGGAGGGTTATGCGCCCTGCTCGAACTTCGCGACTGGCGGATCCGTACTTCAGTCTCATCATTTTCAGTATCTATTCCAGTCTCATGGGTGCAGTCCTGCTGTTCGCACCTAGGATCATTCTGCCATTCTTTGGAGTGGCCGAAGACGTGAATGCGTACACGTATATGCTCGGCTTCGTTCTCTTGGCGTCCGCCTTCTACTACGTATCATCGGGAGTGGCCAAGAGCCGGCATTTTGCAAGGTTGACCGTGTACACGCGCTTGGCGTCTCCCGTTGTTACGGTCGCTCTCTTCGCCGGCGGCCATGTACCGCTCAACTTTGTCCTGCTCAGCATCCTAGATGGCTTGGGCGGAGTCTGGACGCTGGTAGCACTGCGGCAACTGGATTCCGCAGTGGTTGCCGCCTAACCAGCGCATGAAGCTGACGGCCCGCGGCGGCCGCTTGCAAGGGAATGGGTCTTCTTTGACTGCCGCCGCCGCAGGCCGCAGCTATGCGCATTCCGTTAGGCCTCACGAGAGAATCGGCCCATGGTCTGGTTGCTTCTTGTGGCGGGTGCAATCGCGGCCCGCATTCTCATCGCCCAGCTTAGAAAGAGTGAGCGGACCTCCTTGAGCCGCGCTCTTCTCTTCGAGTTTAGAGTCAAGCGAGCGCCTACCGATCAACCACCGTCGCGGACTGACCGGCTCTGGACTGGCGTTGCCCAGGTTGTCGGTGCCGTAGCGCTGTTTGGAGCAGCAATGGGATTCTTTTTGTGGTCTGAGCGCTGGACGCTTGAGACCACCATGAATCATGTGCTCTCAGGCGTTGGGTTTGTGTTCTTCATGCTGGCATGCTTAGTAGGTCTCGCGGGCCTGATCGAGCTGGTGCGGGCCCCGTTCTCGCCTGGTCGGATCTCGCCGCCGTGAGGCCTAACGTGCGGCTGGAGCTGACGTCGCCCGGGCGGCCTGACAAGCGCTTGAAGCTGCCGGCGCCGTCCTTCTGTGGAGGCCGTCCATTTTGTGAAATCGTCTAGCTCGCGCCGCAGCGTAAGCGCATTCCGTTAGGCAGCGCTACGTCACACAGGACGATCCATTCCTACCGTGCTCTTTCAGCCCACACTGACCGGAGCGTTCCATGAGCACCAGGCCGCTAATCGTAGTCTGCGCCGCCGCGATCTTCACGTGCCCGCTCGCCGCGCAGGACAGTACGTTCAAACGACGGGTGGGCGTCGGCATCACCGTGCCAGACGTGGGTCTGTTTCTCCCAATTAATGTCAGCCGCCATATTCGGCTGGAGCCGTTCGTGGATTTCTTTAGTACCCGGGCCGACTACCCTGTCACGTCCGATACGGCATGGGAGGCTATCACCCGGATTGGGGTGGGTGCGTTCGCCATGTTCCAGTCTCCCGAGCGAGTCACGGTGTACTTTGGCCCGCGCGTCGGCTTGTTGCGTGGATCGACGAAAGTGAACGGCTCGGCTGGCGAGACATCCACCGAAAGCAGCGGCTGGTTTCTCGCGGCCAGCTTAGGAGGCGAGTATGGCTTCACAGCGCGGTTTAGCCTCGGGGCGGAGGCGAAGATCCAGTACAATCAGACTTCATCGACGTCGAGTGGATCCGCGAGCATCGCCCCGAGTCTTTTCGCGCGGCGTTGGTTCTCGTCCGGAGCGCTTGTGGTGCGGTTCTACCCGTGAGCATCCATAATTAGTCCAGCGCTGCCTAACACGCGCTTGAAGCTGGCGGCGCCGTCTTGCTGTGGAGGCCGTCTGTGTGTGAACGTTCGAGCAACGCGCCGCAGCTTAGGCGCTCTTCGTTAGGCCGCGGGACGTAGAACTCCGGACACGACGTAGGAGCATCCATGACCGACGCCGCCGACGCGCAAGAATCCCTGGAAGCCACGCTCAAGGGTGAGATCCTGCGCATGTATCAGGAAGTCGCCGACAACCCCCGGGGCGAATTCCACTTCTTCCACGGCCGGGAGGCAGCCGAGATGTTCGGGTATGCGCCTGAGTGGTTGGACCGGGCACCTGCTGGTGCCGTGGCGTCGTTCGCCGGCGTCGGAAATCCCCACGAACGGAGCAACCTGCAGAAGGGCGAAACCGTCCTAGATCTCGGGAGCGGCGCCGGGCTGGACGCGATCATCGCCTCCTGGCAAGTCGGGCCAACCGGGAGAGTGATGGGCGTGGATTTGAACCCTGCCATGTGCCTCAGAGCCCAAGCTCACGCAGCGGCTACGGGGAGTAAGATGGAATGCCGAGCAGGGCGCATGGAGGACATCCCGCTCCCCGACGCCTCGGTCGACGTCGTAATCTCAAACGGTGTGGTGAACCTGTCGTTTCGCAAGCGTCGCGTCATTGAGGAGCTGTTTCGCGTTTTGAGGCCCGGTGGTCGGATTTCCATCACGGATATCGTCAGCGCGAAGCAACTGTCCCAGTCGATCGTCAACGACCCCAAGCTCTGGGCCAGCTGAATCGGCGGCGCTCTCCCGGAGGGAGAGATGTTCAGGTTGTTGGAAGAGACCGGATTCAGTCGTGTCCGGTCGGCTGTCGTCCCGATGTTTCGGTTCCGAAAGCAGTCCACACAGAATTCCGCGGAAGCGTACGGCGTCAAAGCGGTCATGATGACGGCATTCAAGCCCGGTCCGCAGTGACGCATTGCCCAGTTTGGCGCGGCCTGACCAGCGCTTGAGCTACGCGGGTTCGTTGTGCCACGCCTATACGTGTACGCCACTCAAGACGACGGCGACCTGATCCGAGAATGGCTCAATACGGAGCCTGACATAGCTTGGATTGTCTCCGATGGTGCCAGTCGCTGGAAGGCCCTCGATAGCATCGTCCAGCTGGATCCCGGGGCCTATACCCTTTGGCATGTTGCAAGTGGGCCCCTGCCGTTGTTTAGGACCATCGGCGATGACCGCCCAGAACAGATACCGGATCCTTGGTCCGGCTGGACGGCGTCGGTCAGCGGAGCAGATCACACGAAGCCTTGGTTCGGAAGTCACCCTGGCATCTTGGAGTTCGATTTCTTCCCGGGGGGCGGTCCGCTCGAACCGGAGCGGACCTCGCCCAGTTACCTCGGAGTCTCCGCATTCGGCTGGATTGGCGATCGTTTTCGCAGTGTCGAAGGCGGCGCTCATCCAGCCACGAAGCGGTGGTGGGCTCGCCTCAGGCGGTGGGTCGACTCGGTAGCTGTGAAAGTGATCGGTGCCGTGCCCGTCAACAGTCCGCCTGAAACGATTATGGCATTGCCGAATGCCTTCCGATCTATCGAGCAAGCGGCAGTCCGGCGATACCAGAGCCGTTATCGCCCCGCGTAGCGGCCTAACACGCGCTTGAAGCTGCCGGCGCGCGTAGATTAAGGGATGAATCTTTCTTCAGCGTGCCGCAGCTTAAGCGCGATTCGATAGGTGGCCCCACGTGGCGTCGTACCTCTTTCGAAGCTACCATGCCGTCTCACTTCCCAATGAGGTTCGCCCCTCCCCCTCAGAGGCCGTGGATTGGCTCGAGCGTAGACTCCGGTCGAGCACTGTTCACGTGGAGCGGCTTGGTCCCGCAACGCTGGTATTTGGCTCATCCTTCAACCGTAATGATCTCCTGAAGCACGCACCACTCGCCTTCATCTCGAGTGGTCAGATCGATGTGGATGCCGGATGGGATGGTCTTCGTATTACGGTACAGGCAGCACCTCGTTTCTGGGTGCCCTTGATCCCGATTGCGCTCGTGCTCCTGGTCTTCGGGTGGGCGAACCTCACCAGCCTGCTGCGCTGGGGTGCCGGGGCTGGCGGCATACTCCTCAGTGGTCTCGTCCTGTTTGCGAATTGGGGTGGCCTTACGTCGTTCGTCGAGAGCTTAGCTGGCCAACTTCGGGCGGCCCTGGTTTCTGGACCCCTTTTCAACGCACCGCCAGGGGCCGCCTAACACGCGCTTGAAGCTGGCGGCGCCGTCTTGCTGTGGAGGCCATCTGTTTGTGAACATTCGAGCATCGCGCCGCAGCTTAAGGGCATTTGCTTAGGCAGCGTCATGACAACGGCCACCGATCGATCGCTCACCTTCATCAGCCCGCTCGACAAGTCAATCGCTCCCAAGCGTCCGAGCCGTAGAACTTCCCTGGTGACGGAGTCCCCTTACCGAGGGCCGCCAGCATGAAGCACGCGCATCTCACCACCGTCATCGCACCGGCACTGTTGTGTTGGATCTTCGGTTCCGCTGCCGCGGAACCGGGCGCTGCGCAACAGTCCACGCGTGCACGTAACGCCGGTCGGCCCGAGCTCGCTCCAGAAGAATTGCGCCGCGTCGTCGCATTGATCGCGGATGACTCAATGGCTGGACGAGCCACGCCAAGTCGCGAGTTGAACCTCGCCGCCGAGTATCTCGCACACGCATTCAGTTCCGCTGGACTCATGCCGCTCGGCGACGATGGAACGTTTCTGCAGCGGTTCCCGGTCACCGAGACCACGCTCGATCAACGCAGTGCCCGTGTCGACATCGGGTCGTTGGCGACCTGGCGGTTCGGTACCGACTACTGGCACGTGGGCGGCATGGGAGGAGTGCCGGTCGGCGAACTTCGCGGCTCGGTGGTGATCGTGTCCGGGAAGATCACCAGGGAGTCGGTGGCCGAGCTGAACGTGAGAGGGAAGCTCGTGATCTACCGATCGCCGCTAAATGCTCGCGGCGCGCCGACCGACGTCGGCGGCGGGTTCGCCCTCGGCGCAGCCGGTGCGCTCGCAGTCCTGGTTCCGGGGAACAGACCCGACACGCTCTGGCGGCGGATCGGGAGGGATCCCGATGAACACAAGCCCGCTACGCACGCGGCCTGGCCGGTGTGGACAGCTGCGTCAGCGCCGTTGGCCGTCAACGCAATCCGGTTCATGCCGGTGCTCGAAGTCTGGGGCGGCCGCTTCGACGCGCTCCTGGCTCGCGCAGGACTCGACACCAGCATGTTCGCCGCCCCCGATGCCGCCCCGAAGGTCGTGGCGCTGGACGCGGACGGTGTGTTTCGTTTCGAGCGCGAGATCCGTCGCGTGTCGTGGGCGCCGAACGTCGTCGCGATGCTGCCGGGACGCGACCCGATCCTCAGACATGAATACGTGATCGTCACTGCACACCTCGATGGCCTGGGCCGGTCGCCCCACGCGCCGCCGGGTCCGGAGAATGTGCTGAACGGAGCTGACGACAACGCATCGGGCGTTGCGGCCATCCTTCAGATGGCGAAGGCACTCGTTGCCGCGCCGCGACCGAAACGCAGCGTGGTCTTCGTGGCCGTATCGGGTGAAGAGCTCGGACTGTGGGGCAGTGACTACTTTGCGGCGCGGCCGCCGGTGCCCGTGGCATCGATCGTTGCGAACATTAACATGGACATGGTCGGGCGAGCCAATGGCGACTCAGTCTATGTCACCGGGCGCAATCATCCCGTCGTCAGCGCGGTGGTCGGAGCCGCGCTGACCCGTGAGCGGCGGGGACTCCACGTGCTCGACGAGGCGGCGCTCAACGCGCGCTATCCGAACGAACGCTTCGACGAGCGATCCGACAGCGAGAACTTTCGGCGTCGGGGCATTCCCTCGGTGTCGTTCTTCACCGGCCCGCACACCGACTACCACGAGACCACTGATGACGTGGCGACACTGAACTACGACTCGTTGAGCCGCATCGCGAGCCTCGCGTTGGACGTGACAGTCGCACTCGCCGACGGGACCCTGCCACCGCGACCTGGCACGCCGCGTCGGTGATCCGACCGGAAGCGCGCAGATCAAGGAATGAGTCTTGCTTCAGCGCGCCGCAGCTAAAGCGCGTTTCGTTAGGGCGCACGCAACTATTGTTTCGAGGACACGTGACGACAATCGGGTCACCGGATCAAGCGACGCATCGTGCAACTGGAACTGGAGATGACGCAGCTCCTGGAACGCGGTGCAATCGATGAGTACGCTCAGCATCTGGCGCCCGACTACGCGCGGACGACCCAGCGGGGTCGCCTCGAAACGCGCGCCCAAGCACTGGCCGCCTGGCGCGCTGCCCCATCAAGCCGTCGCGTGACGCCGACTCAGCTTTGGGTACGCGTTTACGGGGATGCGGCCGTGCTCACCGGCCTGCTGGTGAGTCCGGACGGGGGCCCGGCTATCCGGATCACGAAGACCTTTGTCCGGTTGAATGGCCGGTGGGCGTTGGCAGCTCTGCACGGAACGATAGCGGACACCTCGACCGGGCCGCCTCACTAGGGGTGGAGCCGCCAATGAGCCCAGTATGTTCTGCGCTTTCTAGAGTGCGCCCTAACAAGCGCTTGAAGCTTTCGGCGCCCGTCATCTGCAGTAGAATTGCATTGGTGACTACTCCAGTACGGCGCCGCAGCTCAACCGCTTGTCGTTAGGCCGCGGCACTGAATGACTAGATCGCTCCCCGTGTGGCTGAGCGCGTTGTGGATCGGGGCCCTAATTCATGTCGATTGGCATGCAGGCCGGCCCGGTCATGATCACCTCAGCTTCGGCCTCTCGTATCACTGGTTGTTAGGGGTTCTGACGTTCGCTCCCGTGCCGTGGCTGCTTGTGCGTCGCTGGCCAAACGCGTTCGTCCGGGCATCGGTCCTGGGCATCGCTCTGGGTGTATTGATCGGCCAGGGGATCGAGCCGCTATCGGAAGTGATACTCTTTGGCGCGGGCTCGGAGCCATTCACGAATTCAGTTCGCTGGCGGGTTTTCGCCGAGTTCATTTCGGCGGGACTCGTCACGTACATCGTGTGCGGTGTGCTTGCGGTCAAGGAGACCCGTGTCCGCGGGCTAACGCGCGCATGAAGCTGGCGGCGCGCGTAGATTGTGGGGTGAATCTTTCTTCAGCGCGCCGCAGCTTAAGCGCCATCCGCTAGGCGCGCATCTCAATTCTTTTCACCGTGGAGAAGCCTTGAAGAAGCGGAAGACGAGTAGGCGGTCGGTTCGCCGGCCCGGTATCAGTCGCATCGATCAACCGTCGACGCGCACGCACGGCTGGTTTGTGCGGGCGGCGTTTTATACGCGGCCGGATGGGACGTCCGCCCCGCGGCACCGGAAGTTCTTTGGCGATGTCAGCTATGGGGGCAAGCGGCGCGGTTTGAAGGCTGCCATGGAGTACTTGACGATCGTCACGCGGGTACGGAAGCGGCGGGCCCGGTCGGTACGGCGCGCTGCCTGACAAGCGCCTGAAGCTGGCGGCGCCCGTAGAGTAAGGAATGAGCGCATCTCGTTAGGCTGCTCGTTTTCTTGCTAGTGCACCCCGCACTTCAAGCCGTGGCGATATGCGCCGTCGGCGCCGCGCTCGAGGGAGCGTTGGCAGGGCGCGGGGTCCGGGCACGGTTTGCCGAGCTCCGCCAGCCGCCGTTCTCGCCGTCACTGACGAGCTGGTTCGCCATCGGGGCGGTCTATTACGTGATCTGTTTCGCGCTCTTGTACCGGGTGCTCGCTGCAGACTCCGCCTCGGCAGCGCATCGTGCGGCGCTCGCGGTGCTCCTTGCCCTGATGGCGCTGAATGCGGCATGGGGATGGCTGTTCTTCAGGCGTAAGGATCTCCGCGGCAGTTTTCTGGCGTTCTTCCCCTACACACTGCTGGCGCTCGCGCTGGGAATCCTCCTCCTGCGGGTGGACTGGATAGCCGCTCTGCTCTTGCTGCCCTATCTGCTCTACCTCGGGTACGCTCTGTGGTGGTCTCACCGCTTGTGGGCGCTGAATCGAGATCCGGCCCGCGGGACCTAACCCGCGGCTGGGGCCGAGGCCGCCCGCGGGAGTAGAATTGCGTGTACACGCCAGCACGGCGGCGCAGCTCAGCCGCCCGTCGTGAGGCCGCTGCAGCACGATAGTTGACTTTCCGCTCGGCGCGTAAAATCGTAAGGGTACGATCCTTCACGGAGGACCGATGCCTCAAACGCAGTGGGCGCGGCTGCGCAGCACGGAGCCTGGACGTCTACGTCGTGGCGCCTGGTATCGCGTGGTGCGCCTGACGCCTGCGGAAGCCGTGCTCGACGTGAACGGAACGCTGACTCCATTTCCGCGTCCTTCACTTGAGATCCTGCCAACTCCACCAACTCGCTGGACCATCGTGGCGCGCCCGCCGCATTCTGCGCGCCTGCCGATGTCCTGGGGTGCGCGCTATGGCGTCTGCCCCAACTGCCGCGCGCGGGCTCGCCTCGAAGCACGCGCAGTCAACATGCGTTGCCCCAAATGCAATGGTTTTTTCGACATCGGGTGGGACAACTCCTAGCGACCCAGCTCCTCGCATGCACGGTGGCGCGGCCACCCCTTCTTCCTTCCATGGCACGACGACCAAGAGATCTGCAGCGCACCTATTCACGTGGGCAGTTTGCCGCAAAGCTTCGGCGGCTGGCTCGCGCCGTTGAGCGCGGTCGAGGCTTTACGATACAGGTTGCTGGTGAGCGCATCCTGATCCCCAAGGACGCACGATTCAACATTGAGCACGAGCGGACGCGGGGCGGGGGAGAGGAGCTCGAATTCCAACTCGTCTGGGTCGGAACTCGGTCGTAATGCGACCCCTTCGGTATTCCATCAACGTCACTTTGGACGGATGCTGCGATCACCGTGCAATACCCGCAGACGAGGAATTGCATCGTCACGCGACCGCGCTCCTCGCCCAGGCCGATGCCCTGCTCTTTGGCCGAGTGACTTACGAAATGATGGAGGCGGCGTGGCGGGCACCGGCGCGGACGGGCACGATGCCTGATTGGATGCAGCCCTGGATGGAACCCTTCGCCCGGACGATCGACGCGGCGAAGAAGTACGTCGTGTCGAGCACCCTGGACCTCGTCGATTGGAATGCGGAGCTCCTGCGTGGGGATCTGGGTAAGGCCGTTCAGCAGCTCAAGCAGGGGTCGGGCAAGGGATTGTTCGTGGCAGGCGTGCAGCTCGCGTTGGCGTTGACGGAGTTGGGGTTGATCGATGAGTTCGAATTCATTGTGCATCCGAGACTAGCGGGCCATGGCCCGACGTTATTCGCGGGGTTATCGAAGCAGGTGGACCTGAAGCTCGTGAGCCGGCTGGCGTTTGGCTCGGGAGCGGTTGCGATGCGGTATGAGCCGAGGTAGGAGAGAGACCTTTCGTTAAGCGCATTTCGTTAGGTGGAACGCAGAGGTTCGCGCGTGGGAACGTTTCTGCTTGTGATCGCCGGCCTTGTCGGCCTGACGACGGTCTCCGTTCTGGGCCTTCGCCTCCTCTCTCGGCACCATCCAACGCCTTGCCCTCACTGGCTCGCTCCCTTGCTGGAAAATCCATACATGAACGCTGTCGCAGGCAGTGGAGTCATCCTCGAGCGAGCTCGCGTCCAGCCAGGCATGGCCGTGCTCGATGTCGGAGCCGGGCCTGGCCGCCTGTCAGTGCCCGCCGCGCTCCGCGTGGGACCTACGGGGCGAGTCGTTGCTTTCGATATCCAACCGGGAATGCTCGCCCGCTTGCACCAGGCCAGAACTGCCGCGGGCGTCACCAATCTCCAGACCGTACTTGGCGAGGCGGGAAGGGGATCACTGCCTCCGGGGCCCTTCGATCGCGTCCTACTCGTGACGGTCCTTGGAGAGATCGCGGACCAAAGGGGTGCCCTGGCTGAGATCTTCACGCTGTTGAAGCCAGGCGGTCTGTTATCTGTGACGGAGGTACTGCCTGATCCGCACTATCAATCCCGAACACGCGTCCGCCGGCTCGCGGAGGGCGCTGGCTTTGAAGTGGCCGACATTCTAGGATCCTGGTATGCATTCACAATGAATCTCCGGAAGCCTGTTGCTGCCTAACCTGACGCCGGCGGCGCCGTCTTGCGGTGGAGGCCTTGGTCGCCCGGCCGCCTAATAGACCCCGGAGGCCGGCGCCTCCATCTTGGCAGCCCAGGCACCTTTCGTCAGGCGGGAGGATGCGATTGAAACCTCGCCACGTCATCTTGACAGCCGTTGCGCTTGCTGGTTGTGACAGCGCCAGTGGACCCGCGCTGTGTAGCGCTCCGGTCACGTTGACGTTCACCGCCTCGCCCTCGCCGACCTTCGCCTGGGCCCCGAACTGTCGGGTTGATAAGGTACTGATCGAGACGCCGCTTCCCCCTTCGGTTGGGTTGGGCTCGGAGATCAGTTGGCAGATCGTAGCACGCGCTGAAGGAGCAGGGACGGCCGCACCGCTCCGGTATGGGGTTGTTCCGCTGTTCATGCGGGAACTCGTTCCCGCCAAGCCGCTTCAGGCGGGCCGATTCTATACGGCGCGTATCTATGCCAGCGATGTAATCGTGGGTCAACTGAGCTTTCAATATTGGCCGCCCGACTAGTGCGCGCGGGCCGACCACGCGCTCCACCTCATCGTCTCTCGAGAACGACATGAACTCACCCGCGCCGTCCATGGAGAACGATCGACTCGCCGCTCGACTCCGGATCGTAGAGGAGCACGTCCGGTGTGAGAATCAACACAGCCTACCAGGCATCATGGCGACGTTTGGAGATGAGGTGAGCTACGAGGACGCGCCGTGGGGAGAGCGCCACGCCGGCCGGGATGCTGTGGAGCAGTACTATCGGGATCTATTGCGGGCGCTCCCCGATCTGCAAATCGCAGTGCGTAACCGTGTCGTAACCGAGGATGCGGTGGTGCTTGAAGTGATGATCTCGGGGACCCAGGGAGGCTCCTGGCGAGGTCTGCCGGCCACCGGACGACGAGTCGAGTTTCCCTTGTGCGCCATCTACCGGTTCGGTCCGACTGGCAAGCTTGCCAGCGAGAAGATCTATTACGATCGCGCAGGTGTGCTCCGTCAAGTCGGCTTGTATCACGAGCCTGTGGGTGCGGTCGGGCAATTCATTACGGCGTTAACGCATCCCGTGACCATCGTTGGGGCATATCTGCGCAAGGTGCTGCCCCGATCTGCGGCCTGACACGCGCTGGAAGCTGGCGGGAATGTCGATGAACATTCCCCAGAACCACGTCAGGAGGTCATGCCCATGCCCTCAAAGACCCTCACCGTTGCTCAATTCCTGGAGCAACTGCCTCCGGCGCGACGCCGCGAGGTGAAGCGCATTCGCTCCCTGATTCAGCGGCATCTTCCGGCCGGCTATGAGGAGGTCATCAGCAAGAACATGCTGGTCTATCAGGTTCCGTTGACCACGTTCGCCGGCACCTACAACAAGCAGCCGCTGTGGTATGTCGCGTTGGCGTCTGAGAAATCGTACCTGTCCCTTCATTTGATGAGTGTGTACGGTGACCGTGCCCAGGGCCACCGGCTGAAAGCGGGGTTTCGAGCCGCGGGGAAAAAGCTCGATATGGGAAAGGCGTGTATTCACTTCCAATCGGCTGACGACCTCCCGCTCGATGTGGTCGGCGCAGTGATCGCGAGCATGCCCATGAAGCGCTGGGTTGCGGTCGCGACCTCGGCGCGTCGGTGATGGTCAACTATCGCCTGACGGGAACAAGGCCGAGCTCTGGGAGCCCCAAGGCTGAGAGTCGGTGTTGGGCATCACCACGACACCCTTGCATAACGCCTTAGCTTAGGCGGTCACCCATCAGGCTAGCGTCGGCACATGTCAGTCCTGGCCGTTCGCATTGGTGTAGGTGTCCTCGCCCTTCTCGCTCTCATCGCCCTGCGCGGCAAGCGCTGGGCCTACTTCGGATTTGTACTCCTCGGCCTGCTCTATTTCCCCGCCCAGGCCCAGTTCCAGGTGCACGCGCCGAAGTGCGATTTGCTCCTTCCCACGATGAAGCAGTTGGTGCCGTTACTGCACAACTACGCGTACATCGGTCTGTTCGCCGGGTTCTACTGGCTGTCGTGGGTGCAGCTCAAGTGGACTGACGCGCGCCCGCTCTGGGCGTTGCTCGTCACGCTGGGCGCGGGGGCCGTGTTCGAGATCGCCCAGGGCGCAACGTTGGTGGGAAAGGGACATTGCCGAGCGCGGGATCTGGTGCCGTACGCCGCGGGTGCGTTGGGCGCGTTGGTGCTGCTCGCGATCTGGGCGCGACTCACCAAAAAGCCCGGCTACGTCCGACTCGGGAAGTCACGCGCGGCCGCCGCACGTGCTGCTGCTCCGCTGCCCCCCCCCGCGCCCGCGCGGCCGGTCATCCCGAAGCGCGCGGTCTTGTACGACCCGCCGGCGTACTCGCCTCCGCCGCCGCCCGTGGATTTTTCACCGGGCCCCACTCCGCCGGAGCCTGTCGCGCCACTGTCTGATAGCGCTCCGACCGAAGAGGTCGCACCGAAACGGGCCGGAGCGGTCGCCGCGGCACGCACCGAGGTCGCGCGACGTCTTGGAACAGTCCTGGGATTTCTTCGGACCGCGTTGGTGCGAATCTGGCTGTTCGTCGTTGGACGTCGACGCGCGATTATCATAGGCATCGTCCTGCTGGTGCTGATCGGCGCCGGAAGCTTCGTGTTCCTGCGCCTGTCTGCGCCCGCACCGGTGGTCACGGCGCAACCGCCACCGCCCCCGCCCGAGCCCCCGCCGCCTCCACCGCGGCCGCTGCAATCCGAGGTCGAGGGGTACTATGAGCCGACCTACAAGTTCATGGTGTTCGATCGGCGCTTCACCCGTCTGACACTGCGACCGAGCGCCTCGGTGACGTTCGCGCGGCCGGGCGTGCGGCAGGACGTGCCGTGCGAGGATTCACGCATCAGTCAGGATGTGGTGCGGCTGCGCTGCACGCTCGAGCCGTACGGCGTGGTCACGGTGGAGGGCCGGTTCCCGTCGCGCTATGCCACGAGCAAGCTCGATATGCCGGTGCTGACGGCGTTGATCACGGTCACGAATGCGCGCGGCGAGGTTCAGTATCGCGCGCGTGACTCCTTCTACTGGCACGTGCCCGACCCTTAGGGCATGATATAGCCGTGGTGCGCAAGCGGCGTCGCTGAAACTCGCGCTTCTCGGAGGTCCACCATGGCAGGGATTCACGGCCCACTGCGGCGTTCACGATCCAACCGCATGATCGCTGGTGTCGTCGGCGGCCTCGCCCAGTATTTCGGAATCGATCCGACGCTCGCCCGTGTGCTCTACGTTGTCGGCTCCATCGTTTCCGTCGCATTCCCCGGCATCCTGGTCTACGTTGTGCTCTGGGCGATCATTCCACAGAGTGACTGAAGCCTCCCCCCCCGTAGCCGCCGCGCTGTATTTCATCACCGGCTCACCGGGTGCTGGAAAGACGACGCTGCTCCAGGGCGTCGTCGCCCAGTACTATCCCGGGTTGTGGACGGGGCACGTGGATGCCGCAGGATCTCCAGGCCGCGGCGTCGAGTGGATTCGGTTGGCGGCCAATCCACCGGCTGGATCGCCTGGGTTGCTGGTGGTGGATGGACAAGAGCGGCTGCACACGATGGTGGCAGCGGCGCGGGCCGTCCAACTGGCGGCGTTTCACATCGTCCTGATCGATTGCGATCACGACGAACGGCAGCGGCGCCTGCTTGAGGATCGCCGCCAGCCGGAGCTCGATCAGCGTGACATCTATTGCTGGGCCGCGTACCTGCGAGGGCAGGCGGACGCCCTGGGCGCCGAGGTCATCGATACAACCGGCCGGGATGTCACGACCTCGACGAGGGAGCTGGCGCAGAGTATTGCGCGCTTCGCCGAGCGTGGAGCCTTGCGAGCCGATCCATCTCTCCGGATTATCTCAGCGGAGGCACCATGGACCGATTCCTGATCGAGGTTCCGCACGAAGGCACGGCCGCCGCCTGTGCCCGTGCCGCTGAGCTGCTGCTGCGCACCGGGTCACACTTTCTGACACATGCAGACTATGGCTGCGGCGACGGCGTGCACAAGGCATGGATCATCCTGGAAGCCGGGAGCAGGGAAGAGGCGCGCAACGTGCTGCCGGCGGAGCTGCGGCCCTCGGCAACGATCGTGCACCTCAATTACTTCACCATGGCAAAAGTCGACGAGCTGAAGCGGCGGCACGCCTAGCAACGGGGGTTCGCGATGACCTGTTCGCGTCGCGGGCGCCCGAGCTCCTGGACAGCATCGCCGTGCTCTACGCGGGGCGACTCACCCAGGCCGAGCTCGATACGTTGCTGCGATTCTACCAATCGCCGGTGGGAAAACGGTTGCGCGAGCTGCAGCCGGCGCTCATCGCAGAGAGCTCGGCGATCGGGCAGCGCTGGGGCATGCGGATCGGGTCTGAGATCGGCGCGTCACTGCAGCAGCAGCAGGAATAGCATTTCTGCATCAAACCCCGGCTAGCGGCGAGCCGGCGCCAACGCTACGCTATCCATCATGATTCTGCTTCTCGTCGCCGCGCTATCCGCCCAGACGCCGGTGGGCGATTTCGACGGCCATGGTGACGTGGGCCGGGTGCAGCGCGCGGGATCGGTGTCGTTCGATCCGCAGTCGCAATCGTACACGATCGCCGGGTCCGGCCAGAACATGTGGGAATCCCGCGACGACTTTCACCTCGTGTGGAAGCGCCTGAGCGGCAACTTCATTCTGTCCACGCGGGCGCGGTTCATCGGTCCCGGCGTCGATCCGCATCGAAAGCTCGGCTGGACGATTCGACCCACGCTCGAATCGAACGGCGCGCACGTGACCGCGGCGCTGCACGGCGATGGACTCATGTCGCTCCAATTCCGCCGCAGCGCCGGTGCGAGCACGGAAGAGGCAAAATCGGGTGACAGCCTGCCCGGGGCGGATGCGGTGATCCAGCTCGAGCGCCGCGATGGCGCCTACCTCATGTCGGTGGCGCGATTCGGCGATACGCTCGCCCCGCAGCAGCTGACCGGTGTGTCACTGCCCGATACGGTGTATGTCGGCCTGTTCGTGTGCGCGCATAACGACACGGTGCTCGAGCGCGGCGTCTTCTCCAACGTGCGCATCACGATCCCGGCAGGCCCCACCCTGGTCCCGTACCGCGACTACCTCGGCAGTAAGCTCGAGATTCTGGATGTCGCGAGCGGCAATCGCACGGTCGTTCATCAGTACAAGGGATCGTTCCAGGCGCCCAACTGGACGCTGGACGGCAAGGCCTTGATCTACGCGCAGGAGGGGCGGCTATACCGGTTCGATCTCGCTTCACGCAGGCCAACGGAGATCAACACGGGCTTTGCGACGCGCAACAACAACGACCATGTCCTGTCGTTCGACGGGCGGATGATGGCGATCAGCAACCACCTCCCCGAAGACAGCGGCAGCGCGTCGATCGTGTACACGCTGCCCGCGGGGGGCGGCACGCCCAAGCGGGTCACGGCGAAGGGGCCGTCGTATCTCCACGGCTGGTCGCCAGACGGCCGCTGGCTCGTGTACGTCGGCGAGCGCAACGATGAGTACGACATCTACAAGATTCCGTCGAATGGCGGCGAAGAGATTCGATTGACCACCGCGGCCGGTCTCGACGACGGCCCCGAATACTCCCCGGACGGCAAATACATCTACTTCAGCTCGGTACGCAGCGGCCGCATGCAGCTCTGGCGGATGCGGCCGGACGGCAGCGGGCAGGAGCAGATCACGAACGACGGATTCAACAACTGGTTTCCGCACCTCTCGCCCGACGGCAAGTGGATCGCATTCATCTCGTTTCCGCCGGACGTCGCTCCGAACGACCATCCGTTCTACAAGCATGTGCTGCTGCGCCTGATGCCCGCGGCAGGCGGAGGGGGGCCGGCGCGCGTGATCGCGTATGTCTACGGAGGGCAGGGCACGATCAACGTCCCCTCCTGGTCGCCGGACGGAAAGCGCCTGGCGTTCGTCAGCAACACCGGGATTCCGTAGCTCGGTGCTCATCGCCGTCACCCGCGCCGTCAGCCCAACTCTCGGCAATTGCGAGCTGACGCATCGCGCGCGGGTTCCGATCGACATCGCGAAGGCCGAGTCCGAGCATGCGGCGTATGAGGAAACGCTGCGGAGCCTCGGCGTAACCGTGGTGCGGGCGCCGGCGGAGCCCACGCTCCCCGACGCCGTGTTCGTCGAGGATGCAGGCCTGGTGCTGGACGAGGTCGCCGTGATCACGCGATCTGCGGCGGTATCGCGCCGTCCGGAAACCGAGTCGCTCACCCAGGTGCTCGCGCGCTACCGCCCGCTGGTTCAGATCGAGGCGCCGGCCACGCTCGATGGTGGCGATGTACTGCTGGTCGGCCGCACGGTGTACGTAGGCCTCGCCTCGAGGACCAACCGGGAGGCAATCGCGCAACTCGAGACGGTGCTCGAGGAATGGGACTACGAGGTCCAACCGGTTCCGGTCAGCGGCTGCCTCCACTTGAAGAGCGCCGTGACGCAGGTGGGCGACAACCTGTTGCTGCTCAACGATCGCTTTGTGCGTCCCGATTGCTTCGGACCCATGCAGCGGGTGACGGTGGCGCCGGAAGAACCGGATGGCGCCAACGCGCTGTGGGTCAATGGGGCTGCTGTTTATCCGATGCATCATCCC
>DASTDR010000432.1:0-16483 GCA_035710265.1 Gemmatimonadales bacterium
GGCCGCCTCGATGGTCCGCCGGATCACTCCGGTGACCGTTCGGTGCCAGCCGCCCTCACGGTTCACGCGAGCGGTTCGTCCTCCTCCTCACTCGCGGGCGGGGCGGAGCGCGCGGGCCGCGCGCGGCGGCGGCGCGCCGCATCGAGCCGGCGGCGCAGCTGCTCGCGGGTCGAGAGCTCGGCCTCCTGCTCCTCGTCCTCGCGCTCCTCCTCCTCGTCGTTCTCGACCTCTTCCTCCGCTTCCTTCAGCAGGCCGCGCACCTCGTCCACCTTGTCCTCGGCCAGCTCCTTCAGGTTGCGCAGACCCTTCGTGAGCTTCTTGCGCGTGGTTTCGCCACGCTCCGTGGGCGCAAACACAAACCCCGCCACGGCCCCGAGCACGATGCCGAAGAGAAACGCGCCAAACCCGCCGCCACGATCGCTCATTCGCCCGCCTCCGCGTCATCCGGAGCGGAGACCAGCGCCGCGCGGGGCGCGGCGTGGGAGTCGAGCTTCGGTGTGACGTACTTGTCGGTGACCGCGCGCGTGCCCGTGACCCGGAGCTGCTCGAATAGGAACGCGAACGTTTTCTCAAGATCGGCACCGATCGCCGCCCGGACATCGGCGGGGAGGTCCCAGAAGCGGCGTTTGAACGGGCCGATCGCCTTCTTGCGGCTCTTGTACAGGAACTGCTCCTCGCTGTCGCCCTTCTTCCACTCTTCCTTCGCTTCCGTCTTCACCCACTCGTTGACTTCGCCGCGCAGGTCTTTCGGCAGCGCCGGGTGGTCCATCACGATCGTCTGGAAGTTGGTCGCGAGGTGAATCTCGATCGCTTCGCATTGCGGGAACTGCGAGAACGCTTCGGGCGGCAACGTCGAAGCGCCGTGCTGCACGGCGCCGCCCAGGCCGTACTTCTTCCGGGCGTCGATCGACAACGCCTTCAAAGCCTCGAGATCGAGCTGCACCTTGGCAATCGAGCCATCCGGCAACACGACGCCGCCGTGACTGGTGCCGGTCTGCACGGAAATCTTCGAAATGCCGGCGTACGGTCCGAGCTTCTGGAGAGTGCGGTTGTAGCCTTTCATGAATGCTTCGAGCTCATGCACGTCGCTGTTCTTGCCGCCCACTTCGCCGATCTCCGCACCGACCGACACCGTGACCCCGTCGGGCTCATGCTCGCGGATGAACTGCGTGAGCTCAGCGGCGCGCTCGAAGTTGGTACGTTGCTGCTCGTCCAGGTTCGGCTTGGAGAGGTCGACGAGCGTCGAGGTATCGACGTCGATGTTGTAGAAGCCCGCGTGCAGCTCCTCTTCGATCAGGGCCCGCAGCGCTTTCAGCTCGGCATCGGCATCGGCGGCGTATTTCTTGGCGTTGACCTGGACGTGATCGCCCTGGATGAACAGCGGGCCGACGAAGCCCTCGCGCAACGCGGCCGCGGTCATGACCGCCACATATTCGGCGGGCCGCTGGTCGGTGTAGGCGATCTCGCTGCGGGCGATCTCGCAGATGATTGCGCCCGCCTCGAGCCTCTTGGCCGCGCGGAAAATCGCACGCCCCGTGTCGTACGACATGATTCGGACGTTCATGGCGGGCGTTGTGAACGGCGGCACTTCGCCACGCCCGCGCGCCATGTAGAGGTCGTGAATCGACGCCGGCCGCACCCCGGCCCGCTGCCCGATTTCCCAGATCAACCACCGCGCTTGCGCCTTCTCGTCTTCCGTGCCGAATACCGCCTGGCGCACAAGCTCGTCCATCCGGGAGCTTTGGCGGACCGCTGGACTATCGAATTCTTTGAGCATGAGCTTCCGAAATCCTCCTCGCGGCGGAATTTACGCCCCGGGTACGTCGATAACCAGCCCGTCGTACGCAGGTGCAATGCCCTGCGGCAGCATGGCGGCGAGCGCCTGATGGGTGAATTCGTGCGTGAGATGCGTGAAGTAGGTGCGCCGCGCGCCAATGCGCTGCGCCGTTTCGATCGCTTCCGGAATCGAGAGGTGCAGCGGGTGCGGCCGCGACAGCAACGCACTCAAGACCAGAACCTCCAAATCCTTCAGCAGCTCGACAACGCTGGCGGGGACCGCTTTCACATCGGTCAGATAGGCGATTGGGCCCGCGCGGTACCCAAATACCACGTGCCCTCCGTGCGGCAGGGCGAGCGGCAACACCGGCACGTCGGCAATTGTCACCGGAATTCCAGGCTCGAGGATGTGCGGGGCCAGCTCCGGCTTGGTGGTGCCGGCCGGGACGACGAACGACGGGTCGAAGATGTAGGGAAACTTCGTCGCCAGCTCCGCCATCGTGTCGCGGGGACCGTACGCCGGCAACATCGCGCCCGGCCCCAGACGAACCGACAGCGCGCGCAGATCATCGATGCCGTGGACGTGATCCGCGTGGCCGTGCGTGAACAGCACGGCATCGATGTGATCCACCCCCGCCCCCACGAGCTGCAGCCGCAGCTCGGGCGGAGTGTCGATCAGCAGCCGCGTCCCCTGCGTCTCGATGAGTGCGCTGGTCCGGGTGCGCTTGTCGTGTGGATCGGTGGACGTACAGGTGGGACACCGGCAGCCGATCTGCGGCACCCCGAACGACGTGCCGGTGCCGAGCAGCATCAGCCGCACCTTACACCCGCTCGACCTTGATCAGGTTGGTGCTGCCCGAGACCTCCCACGGCAGTCCCGCGGTCACGACGATGCAGTCGCCCTGCTTGGCCAACGCGCGCTTGAGAATGAGGCCGCGCACGACCTCGAGCATCGCGTCGTAGCCCGGCACCCGGTCCACCAGGACGGGCAGCACCCCCCAGACCAGAGCCAGCTGCTGGTACGTCGTCTGGACCGTGGTCACGGCGAGAATCGGCACGGGCGGACGGAGCGCGGCGACCTTCCGCGCCGTGAACCCGCCCTGGGTCAGCGTGACGATGAGCGGCGTCTTGAGCATCCGGGCGACTGCGGCGGTCCCCCAGGCAATCGCGCCGTCGGTGGTCACGCCTTCCCCCCCCGTCCGACGCTCCTCACGCAGCCGCAGCGGGTGACGCTCCATTTCGCGAATGATGCGATCCATGGCGCGGACGGCCTCCACGGGATACTGCCCCACCGCCGTCTCCGCCGAAAGCATCACGGCGTCGGTGCCGTCGAGAATCGCGTTGGCGACGTCGGAGGCCTCGGCGCGCGTGGGCCGCGGGTTGTGCACCATCGACTCGAGCATCTGCGTCGCAGTGATCACCGGCTTGCCCTGATGGTTGGCTTCGCTGATCAACCGCTTCTGCACCAGCGGCACTTGCTCGAACGGGAGCTCCACGCCCAGGTCGCCGCGCGCGACCATGACGGCGTCGGACGCCGCAACGATGCGCTCGAGCGTGTCGAGCGCGGTCGCCTTCTCGATCTTCGCGACGAGCTTGATCGACCCGGGGACAAGCTTGCGGAGCTCCTCCAGATCCTCCGCGCGACGCACAAATGAGAGCGCGAGGTAGTCCACCCCCGCCTTGATCGCGTCCTGTACGTCTTCCCGGTCCTTCTCGGTCAGCGCTGGGGCCGAGACCTGGACACCGGGGAGATTCATTCCCTTGTGCGCCGTGAGAATGCCGCCGTCCACAACGCGGCCGCGCACGCGCGGCGCGTCGACGCCGGTGACTTCAACCGAGAGCAGTCCGTCGTTCAGCAGGATGCGCGAGCCAACGCGCGCATCGACCGCCAGCCGGTCGTAGGTCGTGGGAAGCTCGTCGCCCCGCGCCACCTCCTCGGGCGCGAAGACCACGTGTTGCCCCGCGGTCAGCTCGCGGGGGGACGGCAGGTCACCCACGCGAATCCGGGGACCCTGAAGGTCGAGCAGGACCGCCAGGGGCAGGTCGGCACGCTTCGCCACGCGCCGGGTGGTCGCGACCCACTCGGCGCGCAGCTCGGCGGTGCCGTGGGACGCGTTGATCCGGATGACGTTGGCGCCGGCGTGGAGGAGGGTATCGATCGTCGTCTCGTTGGCGGTCGCGGGACCGAGCGTCGCCACGATCTTCGTCCGGCGAATCATGGACGGGCCGTTGGATTGGTTATCCACAAATACACGCGCTCACTGGAATGTGGAAAAGTGGCCACCCTGACCGGAGGCCATGCCCGCGCAGGCGGCAGCATGCCGCCCGCTGCATAAAGATTCGCACATCTGTATAGCCGTCAGCGCACCACCTCGAGCGACTTCTGTTCGAGCTTGGCTTTGAGCTCCCGGAGCACGTGGATCGCGCGCGCCATGGCGGAGGCGGGCATCCCCTCGATGGTCCGGGCGGCTAAACGCCGCTCGAGTTGCCCCACACGGAGCAGGACCTCGAGACCGTGGCGCGTGAGCGTCACCCGTACCCCGCGATCGTCGTCCGGATCGGTGTCGGTCTCCACGAGGCCCTTGGCCTCGAGCCGCTGGATAAACGTCGTGGCGGCCGCGCGCGAGACACCCAGCTCGCGCGCCACATCGCTGGGCCGAGCGCCGTCCGGTCCCCCGAGATCGACCGCCGACATGGCGGCATGGGCCCGCTGGGACAGCCCAAAGCTCTTGTAGGCCCGGTTCCCGGCGCGCTCGATGGCCTGCTGCGCGGCGGCGACGGCGTCGGTGAGCTGCAGTGCCAGCTCCGAGCGGTCGCTCATCGGGAATGGGATTGGGGACGAGGGGCCTGGAAAGATGTTAACATGTTGATAGTTAACATACTAAATATTTTAGCGCACGCAATACCGGCACTTCCTCAACACGTTTCCGACCAGTCGACGTTCGACTCCTTCTTGCATCGGGTGCAGGTCAGCGACGCCGGACGGCCGGTGAAATCCTGGCGCTCGTGGCAATGTGGGCACACGGCGTAAGTGGTCGTCGGCCCCTCCCCTTCCCTGGCACCCAGGGTGGGTCGGAGCACCCCAGTCCGCACCACGACGCTCCAGTGATCGGGGGGCGTGTCGCGGACGTCGACGTCGATGCGGCTGATGCGAACCTGCTTTCTGCGGACTTCGAGGACGACCTTGTCACCGCTCTCATCGAGAATGGGATACCAAGCGCCGCGACGCAGCACGTCGGCGACGTTGTCGAGGCAGCGCGCCCAGCCGCGGGGATTCGAGGAGGGGGGTGATGACGAACGCGCCATGAGCGGGGCCAATGTAGCACATCCTGCTAGATTTTGTTATGCGCACAATCGGTACCATCACCCGGCTGCAGATCCAGCGCGGCTCGCTGAAACGAGGTGAAAAACCCACGCGCCACTACGACCCCACCCCGCTGCTGTCGGTGGCGGCGCTCAACGTGTCGCCCGACGGCGCGCTGGGAGCGAGCCCGGGCGATGGCGAGTCCTGGATCGTGGACGTCCATCATCGCGCGCACCCCCGGACCAAAAACGAAGATGGGCTGCACGGCATTTCCATCGGCTTCACGTCGCACTACGCCGCGATGCGGGAGCATTTCGGCGACCGGCTCGAGGTGGGTTGTGCGGGTGAGAACATCATCGCGAAGGTCGACCGGCGATTCAGCTACGAGGATCTGGCGAGCGGAGTCGCGATCGTCGCCCCGGACGGAACCGAGCGGGTGAGGCTCAAGGTGCTGCAGGTGGCGCACCCATGCCGGCCGTTTACGGGATGGGCACTCGGCAAGACCGTCGAGCCGGAAGAGCTGAAGGAGCATCTCCAGTTTCTCGACAATGGAATGCGGGGGTTTTATTGCGTGGGTGAAGGGATAGGAACGGTGAAGCTGGGGGACTCCGTCGCAATAGTTTAGGACCGCCGTTAGCTCAACTCATCCCATGCCATCGCCGCCGTCTTCTTGCACCGATCGCACGTCATCTCATTCGTGCGCGCCTCGATCCCCTGCCGATGCCGGCAGGAGGGACACACGGCGTAGGTGAGCGGGAAGATCCGGCCAAGGCGCTCGATCACACGCGGCTCGCAGCGGACGATCGTCCAGCGCTCGGGGGGATGATAGCGGATCTCGAGGAACCGGCGATCGACCGGCACGTTGTGCCGGTTGACGTCGAGGACCACGATGTTGCTCGAGGAGATGCGAACGACGGGATACCAGGCGCCGCGGCGCAGCGTGTGCGCGCCGGACGGTCCGACCCGCGCCCACCCCTTCACTTGCAGGCGCGTTGGCGTGAGCAACCGGTTGCCGCTTTCCATATCTGTAGACTACCCTCACGGTCAAGGGATCGTCGTGACTGGAGTCACAGCTGATACGGTCGCGTTTTCCTCACCCGCACTCGGAAAATCCGCAGACGTGACATTTCGCACAACCCTCGATAAACGCCAGCTGCGAACCGCAATCCGGGCACGCTCCGATGAAGTCCTGATCGGGTCCCCGGCTGGCCCTGAGCGCAGCATCCCCGGTGACGCCGCGCACAACCTCGGTCGTTACCGGGGGGGCATTGGTGATCTGTGACCGGGTCCCCTCCAGCAGATCCTGCTGCACGCCCTGCTTGTCCTGCATCCACTTCTCGATCGCGATGCCGATGGCGTCGGGCACCGACAGCACCTTGTTCGGCCCCAAACCTACCGCGCGGTCGGACGATATGCCACGGAGCTGGCGGTAGATCTCGGGCAGCGGCACGCCGGAACGCAGGGCGAGCGAGATGAGCCGGCCGATCGCCTCGATGTCGGCCATCAGCGCACCGCCGGTCTTCCCGAGCGACATGAAGACCTCGAACGGCTGGCCCTTGTCGTCCTCGGTAATCGTGACGTACATCGTGCCGAGGGGCGACTCGATGCGCCGAGTCGAGCCTTTGAGGAGGTCGGGACGCGAGCGCTTGGCGCGGCGCTGGAGATTCTCCGCCTCCACATCGTGCAGCCGCTCCTTGGTCAGATGCAGCTCCGTCTCGAGCTCGGCGATGCGGCTCAGCGCCTCGGTGAGCGCGTCCGTGCCTGCCGTCGTCGCTGCGCCGACACCCTCCTGCACCTTCTTCGCGGTAGAGCCCGTGGAGAGCACCTGGTTCTCGCGCGCGCCGTCGCGGTACACCGTCACACCCTTGCAGCCCAGCTGGTAGGCGTAGCGATAGATCCGCTCGACGTACTCCTCGGTGGCGTCGTTCGAAAAGTTGCAGGTCTTGGAAATCGCCGAATCGGTGAAGTCCTGGAACGCGCCCTGCATCTGGATGTGCCACTCGGGCGTGACATCGTGCGCGGTCACGAAGACGCGCTGCCACTTCTTGGGCACCGCGTCGAAGTGGATGTGGCCGGCCTCGGCGATCTGCTTCATGAGATCGTCGGAGTACCAGCCCTCTTTCCTGGCGATCGCGACGAAGTCCTCGTTCACGTCGGGCATCAACACGCCCGCTTGATTGCGCATGAACGCGACCGCGAACAGCGGCTCGATGCCCGAGGAGCAGCCGGAAATGATCGAGATGGTGCCGGTGGGCGCGACCGTTGTCAGATTGCAGTTGCGCAGTTTGCGCATCGGGCGGATCCGCTCGCCCCGGGCGTTGCGCGCCGCGCTCTTGTCCGGCCCCCAGATGGACCGCTCCCACTCCGCAAACGTGCCGCGCTGCTCGGCGAGCTTCTCCGACGCGACCTTGGACTCCTCATCCACGAACTGCATCAGCTTCCGCCCCAGCGCGACCCCCTCGTCGGAGTCGTAGGGGATGCCGAGGCGCACGAGCAGATCGGCCCAGCCCATGATCCCCAGGCCGATACGGCGGATCCGCTTCGCGAGATCGTCGATCTCGGCCAGCGGGTACTTGTTCGCGTCGATGACGTTGTCGAGGAAGTGCGTGCAGAGGTGTACCGCCGTGCGCAGCCGCTCCCAATCGACGTCGCTCCCCCCCCCCTTCACGAACAGCCCGACGTTGATCGACCCCAGATTGCAGACGTCGTAGGAGAGCAACGGCTGCTCGCCGCAGGGATTGGTCGCCTCATAGCTGCCGAGGTGCGGAACGGGGTTGTAGTGGTTCGCCCGGTCGATATAGAACACGCCCGGCTCACCCGTCTTCCAGGCACCGTGCACGATCTGTTTGAAGACCTCCTGCGCGTCGAGCTGCCCCACGACCTTGCCTGTGCGGGGATGAATGAGGTCGTACGGCTTCCCAGCCTCGAGGGCGAGCATGAAGGCGTCGGTGACCGCGACGGAAATGTTGAAATTGGTCACCTGCGTGAGGTCGTCTTTGCAGTGGATGAAGTCCAGAATGTCGGGATGATCCACGCGCAGGATGCCCATGTTGGCGCCGCGCCGGGTGCCGCCCTGTTTCACGACGTCGGTGGAGGCGTCGTACAACTTCATGAACGAAACCGGACCTGACGCCACGCCCATGGTCGAGCGGACCACATCGTTCTTGGGACGCAGCCGCGAGAAGGAGAACCCGGTGCCGCCACCCGACTGATGCACCAGGGCCATGGCCCGCAGCGTGTCGTAGATCCCGGACCGCCCGTTGGAGAGGGCGTCTTCCACAGGAAGCACGAAGCAGGCGGAGAGCTGGCCCAGGGGCCGGCCGGCATTCATCAGCGTGGGGGAATTCGGCATCCAGACCCGGGTCGCCATCAGGTCGAAAAACGTCTCGGCGAGGCTTTCGACAGCACGGTCCGAGGCACCGTAGGTCCGGTCCGGGGCGGCGATGGTCCGGGCCACCCGCCAGAACAGGTCCTCAGGGCGCTCCACCGGCTTGCCCTGATCGTCCTTGACGAGGTAGCGGCGCTCCAGGACGGTCAGGGCGTTGGCATTCAAATCAAGACGACGGCTGGATGCGGTCATGCGAATCTCACGGCTTCATCGAGGTGAATTTCGGAAGTTAATGGAACGTGGAGGCCCAAGGTAGGCGCGCGATTAGTGCGGGGCAAGACTGCAGACGCGCGTGGCCTTCTCTCGCACTCCGAGTATTAACATCACAAAGTTGTCCTCTCGATCGGAAACGTTCCGGCGCGATGCCGAGCCGCCTGCTCGACGTAATGCTCCCAGGTTCCCCTGATCCGCGCGCGCAGACCATCATCGACGTGACGCACGACACGCGCCGGCACTCCCAGCACCAGCGAGCCTGGTGGAATCCGCATCCCCTCCGTCACGACGGCGCCCGCCGCGATCACACTGCCCGTCCCGACATGCACGTCGTTCAGCAAAATCGATCCCATCCCGATCAGGCACTCGTCCTCCACGACGCAGGCGTGCAGGATCACGCGGTGCCCGACGCCCACGCGCGCGCCGATCAGCGCCGGCTTTCCCTCATCCACATGCACGATGGTCGCGTCCTGGAGGTTCGTAGCCTCACCAATCACGATCGGCGCCATGTCGCCGCGGAGCACCGCCTGGTACCAGACGCTCGAGCGCGGGCCAAGTGTCACGTCGCCCATCACGACCGCTCCGGGCGCGATGAACGCGGTGGGATCGACCCGGGGTTTGTGGATTACTGGCGTACGGGTTGGAACGGCCACTGCACCCACGCCTCAGTCGGCTCACCGTTCTTCTGAGCCGGATTCCAGCGCAGGTTCCTGGCCATGTCGAGCGCTTCGTTGTTGAACGTTTCCACGTTGGATGGCGCGTAGACCCGCGCTTCCATCGTCGTCCCGTTGCGGGAGACGCGCACCAGCAGGATTGCCTGGCGCGGGAAGATGGGCGCGTCCTGCGACACCGGAATCAGGGTCGGCGACAGCGGCACCGGCCGCGAGTCGAAGCAGATGTTGTCCTGGTTGTACGCCGGCCCGAACTGATCGCACGGCCCGGTCCCCTCGTCGCTTTGCTGCATGTTCAGCCGCACGTTGTACGTCTCACCGGCGGTGATGATGACCTGGCGATTGTAGGTGCGGAATCCAGTCGCGCGCACAATCAGCTGGTGCACGCCCGGCTGCAGATCGAACTGCGTGCCGCGCATCGTCTGGCCCTCGATGCTGATATTCGCGCCTTGCGGCACGTTCTGGAGCACGAGCCGTCCCGGCGCGACAGCGGGCGGCGCGGGCGGCACCAACGCTCCGGAATCGGACGTCTTCGCGCTGTCGCCCGCGAGGCGCGTCCCGGTGTCGGCGGGAGCAGGCGGCGGGGGCGGGGTGCCGCCGGCGACGGCGGAATCCGGCGGCGCAAAAATCAGCCCCTGTTTATAGGCGTAGAAGCCGCCGCCGCCGATCACCGTCCCGACGATCACGAGCCACAGCAGCAGCGCCGAGAGCACACTGCGCCGCGGCTCGCTCACGACGGTCGCGGGGACCGCCCCCGCCCCCGCCCCCGCCCCGCCGGACCCTGGCCGTCCTGCGGTCGCGCGCGGGAGCGGTGTCGTCGGTGCGGAGGCAATGCGCGCGCCGCTCATCGACGGCATCGCCTGAGTGGCGTCGGTGGTGAACGAAACGGAGCGGCCACCCTCCAGCACCGTGACCATCTCGTCCGCGTTCTGGAACCGCTGGGTGGGCGTCTTCGCCATCATCTTGCGGATGATTTCGAACAGCTGGCGTTTCTCGGGATTCTCGAGCGGCGGAGTCGGCAGCTCCTCCATGATGTGCTTGTAGCCGATCGAAAACGAATCTTCGCCGTCGAACGGCACCGTACCCACGAGACACTGGTACGCGACCACACCGAGCGAATACAGGTCGCTGCGGCCGTCGAGCTGCTGCGCCTTCGCCTGCTCGGGACTCATGTAGTGCGGCGTGCCGATCGACATCCCGGTGCCGGTGAGCTTGCCGCCCGACACCGCTTTCGCGATGCCGAAGTCGGTGACCACCGCGTGCCCGTGCTCGTCGAACATGATATTGTCGGGCTTGATGTCGCGGTGGACGATTTCCTTCTTGTGCGCGTACGACAGCGCGCGGCCGACCTCGATCAGGATGCGCTTGATCTCCGCGGGAGGGAGACTGCCGCGCGTGCCGAGGATGGTCGACAGCGGCTTGCCACGCAGGAACTTCATGACGAAGTAGATGATCCGGCCCGATTTTCCGACGCGATAGATCGGAATGATGTTCGGATGCTCGAGCCTGGCGGAGGTGCGGGCCTCGCGCTGGAAGCGCTCGACGAATTCCTTGTCGAAGGCGAGGGAAAACGGCAGGACTTTGATCGCGACTTCGCGGTCGAGCTGCTTTTCTTTGGCCTTGAAGACGATCGCCATGCCGCCGCGGCCCAGCTCGTCGAGGATCTCGTATTCCTCGTTCAGCTCCTGGCGGACGAGATCGATTTCGGACGTTTCGGGGGCATCGACGCGCGCGCCCGTCGGCGTCGCCACGGTCAGGTCGAGACCGCAGGAGTCGCAGAACTTGGCGGTGTCCTTATTCTGGGTGCCGCACCGAGCGCAGTACATCTCGTCTCCGAGGGAGCCGCGCCTAACATAGGAATTGTGCGGATGCGGTGCAACAACTAACGCGCCACGACCTGAAAGCGCTGGACGCGCGTGACGCTGGTGCTCGTGCCGGGATCGGTAATGATGACGGTGAGCCGGTAGGTCCCTTTCGAGACGTCACGCAGTTCGATACCGCGCTGGACGCGCGTGACGAGGCCGTCCGACGGCGCGTCGAACTCGAGCAGCACCGGCGAGCGCCCGCCGCCGAACAACCGGCCGATGGAGCTGAACACCGACTTGCCGCCTTCGCGCTCCAGCCGCACCACGGTGTGATACGGCGTGCCGGTCGCAAGCCCATAGATCTCGTAATACAGATTGACCGCGCTCCCTTCCGGGAATCGCTGCAGCGGGTTGAGCTGCACGGTGTCGCCCGCGGGCGAGAACCAGACGAGCCCCGATCCTTCCCGGCCCACGACGAGATCGCTCACCGCGAAGCGCCGCGGCTCGAGCCGCTCGACGGTCAGCGGCTCCACGAACAGATCCCCCGCCCCGCCGTCGACACTGCGCACGAGGAGCCGGTACTGGTACCGGCCGGCCGGTACGGGGATCGCGAGCCGGCCGGTGAGATACGACGGCCGACGCAGCGGCTGGCGGGCGCCGAACACGCGCACCGTATCCAGATTGGCGACGACGCGGTCGCTCGAATCGGAAACGATGACGCGAAACTCGAGCGGGTAGCGCACGCCCTCGGAAGCGGGCTGCGGGTCCAGCCGGTCGGCGGGGATCGCGAACACGATGTGCAGCGTCTGCCCGCTGTCGGCGCTCCCCCGGCCCCCCCCCGTGCCGACGACGAATTCGCTCGCCACCACGTCGAGCGGTTGATCGAAGCGCTGCGCGTAGCTGTCGCTCGTGGTGCCGATCGTGATGCTGCGCCGGCCCTGCTGCCGGTCCTGCGCGAGCTCCCGCCCGGGCGCACCCGAGCTGTGGCCAACGCGGGAGTACAGCGTGCCGAACTGATCGCGGCTCAGATACAGCGCGGCGATCTCGTGGTCGCTCGTCGTCGCCGCGCGCACCGCGCGCTGGAAGCCGTACACGTCGGCCAGACTCTCGATCAGCTTGAAATCCTGCACGTCGCCGCGCGCGGCGAAATGAAAAATCATGTCGGGCGCGCCGCGCCGATAATACAACCAGCTCTCATTGGCTGCGCACCCATCGCCGGCGATATCGAGCGGCCCGGGACAAACGAACTGGGCGCGCTTGTCGGGCTCGCCATGCCGCAAATAGATCACGCCCCGGTCGTCGAACTCGATCTGCTTGGTGCGGTACACCTCGGTGATGTCATAATGACGGTGCCGGCTCACGAGACGGAAATTGCGCCGCGCGAAGAACCAGCGGCGATAATGCTCCGCCAGGCGCTCGCCCACGTCGCGCGCCTCGATCACATCGCGCCGGGTCCAGAACTGCCGCAGCCACTGCACGCGTACGTCGGGGGTCGCCAGCCCGTCGAACTCCGTGAGATCGGAGGAGTCGGCGATCCACGAGAGGTCGAGGCGGTACAGCGTCAGCGCCTGGGCCGATGTCGCCGCGCGCGCACCCGCGAAGTAGCTGGTCCAGCCCTGCGTCGGCCGCGCGGCGAAATACGCCGTGCGCGCGAGCTCGAGCAGGCCGACGCCCGAGTCGCCGCCGATGCGGAGATACGTATCGAACGCGGCCAGGGCCGAATCGGCCTCGCCGGCTTCGCGCTCCACGCGCCCGCGCACGAGCTGGACCTCCGCGTGCCGGCCTGCGGGTCCCGTCGCGGCAAGTCGCACCGCGGTCAACGCGACCTCGAGCCGCGGGCGAATGCGCTGCGTCAGTGCCGTGTTGGCGAGATCCACGACGGCCGACGAAAACGAGGGATCCGCCTCCGTCGCCCGCGCGAACGCGCGCGCCGCCTTGGAGAGATAATCCTTGCCGAGCATCTGGCGGATGTTTTCGATCGCGATCGACGCGTTTTCACCCACCGCCAGCTCGGCGAGTCCGAGGCCATACCATGGGTACGGCCATTCGGGGCGCAGCTCCCCCGCCCATTCGAATTCGCCCGCGGCATCGTCGTAGTGGGATTTGGCCCTGGTGACTTCGCCGAGGCGGTACGCGATGAAGCCCAGCCGCAGATGGATCATCGGATCGTCGCGGTTTTGGCGCGCGACCGTGATGGTAGCCGCTTCGAGCTGACGCAACGCGAGGGTATCGGTCACCCCGCCGAGGGAGTCGCGCAGCACTTCCAGCGACGCGCGGTCGGCGGGTGATTGCGCCAGCGTGGCGATGAGGAGAAGCACGGTCGGGCCCATGCTCCCTTGATTATACTCGGCCCTTCCAGAGGGCGGGTTTGCGGACTGCGTCAGAAGTCTGCGCCGAAGGCCCCGTAGACGCTCGCGTGACCGGTGGCCGGCTGCGCGACGCCTACGCGCACCCGCAACGGCAGGTCGTAGCTGACGGTGAGGTCACCCACGAGCTCCACGCCGACCGATCGCAGCCGGTGCAACCGCGCCGGCTGCCCGGGATTCCACGTGTCGCCCAGATCCCCGAACAGCGCGAATGCGAATTTGTCCGCACCGATCGGCAGATGACCCAAGAGGCGGCCCACGAGCGCGAGCGGCATCCGGTACTCCGCGCTGAACGTCGCCGCGCGCCGGCCATGCAGCGTGCCCGCGGGGTAGCCGCGGACGGGGAACGTGCGAAACGTGCCGATGCTCTGTCCAAATCCCACGTCGATCGCGCCAGATGACACGCCCCCGACGGACAGGCTGTCGGGAATCGGTCCGTCCAACGATCCCAGGGCGCCGCGCACCGCAAGCACCGGATAGGCATAGCCGAAACGCGGGCCGAGCCGGAGATAGCCGCTCGCGCGCGCGCGCACTTCGCTCAGCCAGCGGTCGGTGCCTTGTTCCTGGCGATTGCGATACAGGAAGCTCGCGCGTGCGCCGTCCTGCAGCGACACCGACAGCGGGCCCGACACCGCGGAACCGAGCGACAGCGTCGCCACCGCGCCGATGCGATCGCGATTGTTGCAGCCGGTGCAGATGGCGGCGAGGTTCGTGTCGGGCAGCGACACGTAGCGCCGTCCTTCATATTCGGCTCCGAGCCGCAGCGACACGAAACTCCACCAGTGCCGGTCGAGCACCGTGGCGCCCAGGGCGGCGGTCCGTCGCTCCGACGAGACCACATGTCCGGTACTGTCGGTGCCGACCAGAGACCAGTCGTTCTCCAGCGAGAAATCGAGGGTCGGACTGCCGAGCGCATCACTAATAAGGAAGAACGACCCTTGCGCCCGGAGCGGTGAGCCGGAGATCAGCCCCTGCACGAGATAGGAATACCGTCCGACCGCATCGACGCCCGCCGTCGCGCCGCCGAAGAACACCCCTGCGTCTCCCGAGTTGTACACGAGCGGAATCCAGAAATGCGGCCGCAACGATCCCCAGGATGAGTACCCGGTTTCGCGCACCGGTCTACGTGGGGCCGGCGTGAACACGGGTGACTCTGTGCGCGTCGCGACGGACGTCGCGATCGTGACCGGCGCAACGCTACGCAACTCCCAGCCTGCATCGCCGAGCGTCGAGAACAGAATGCGCCCGTCGGGGAGCGGCGCCGGCGCGCGCGCGCCATTCGGTTCGGCGGTGATCTGTGTGATGCCCTCCCCATCCCGCCAGCGATGGACCTGCGGGATTCCGCCGGCATCGGTGACAAACAGGATCGCGCCGTCGCGCGTCCATGCGGGGTCGGCGACGACGGCTCCGTTGGGGGCCTCGAGCAGGATGCCCGGCGGCTCGGGAACGCTGTCGCGCCACCGCACCAGCTCCCAGCGTCCGTTGCGATGACGGGGGGCCACGAGCCAACCGCCATGCGGCGACGGCACGACCGGGCCCCACGTGATCGAACCTGATGATTCGGACATCGGAGCAGGACGTGTCGGTGTGTTGCCGCCCGGAGTCAGGCGCAGCGAGGCAAGCACGGCGCCGCCCGCGCGGGGTTCGGTCAGACGCGCACCTGTCGTCAGGCGCCGCCACGCTCCACCCGCCTTCGGCGACCAGCTCCACAGGTCGCTGCGCATGCTCCAGCGCCCGGCGAACTCGAGTTGTCCGACGATCAGCGAATCGCCGAGCCAGTCGAAACTCACTTGCCCGGTGACACGGTGCGAGCGCAGCAACGCACCGCTTTCAGCGTCGACCACACGCAGCCGTTGCGGACCCCGGCCGTCATCATAGCGGTAGGCACCCAAGCGGCCGTCCGGCGAAACCCGCGGCAGGGGATCTGCGCGCAGATCTCCAGCGATCAGTCTGCTGGTAGAATTGGAACGTTCCGAACCAGCCGCTGAGACGGCCGTGTTCCAGCTCGTCTCCAAATCGACGCCCCCCCCCCGCTACCGTCCCCCGCAAGGGGCGGCCGACGCGAAATGGAATCAACTGCCCGGAGGTGCGCTCGATGAAGCGCGGCGCAATGGAATCGCCGGCGGTCTTGGAGAGATACTCGAAGAAACGGCTGCCGTAGGCGTACGGCGTCAGACCCCCCGGCCAGCGCGTGAACTGCAGCGCGTCCCACGAGCGGCGCGCCCTGCCCGCCGCAACGTCGGCCGCAACGATCTGGCGATGAAAGCTGCCGTCGGCGCGTCCTCCGTTCGTGAAGCGCGACTCGTAGTAGGTCGCGACCCCTTCGGTCACCCAGCTGGGCTGGTACTGGTTGGGAAACAAGCCTGGCGCGCGCCCAAACACCGATTGCAGCGATTTCCAAATGCCGCGCGAGCGATCCAAATGAAATACGTGCGTCAGCTCGTGCACGATCACGAGCCGCTCCCAACTGTCGTAGGCCTGGAGGCCTGGATCGGTGACGGGCGGGACCAGCAGGATCGTGAACCGGTTGGAGGGATAGGTCGACGTGAACCCGTTCGGCAGGTCCAGGTCGTCCGACAATGTGACGTCGATGATGCCGCGCGGCCGGTGCAGCTCGGTCGCGAGCAGGGCGTAGGCGCGTTCGGCCTCGGCGGCCGCCTCGAGCGCTTTCTCGCGATAGGACGGTCTGAAATGAATGCGGAAGTGTTCGGTATGGAGCGTGCGCCAGGTGCCCGACGGATCCACCTGAGATGCGGCCGGCGTGGTGAGGGCGAGTGCGAGAACAAGCGCGGCGCGCGGCGTGCGGCGCAGCATGGCACGCGTCGAAGCGTAAGTCGCTGTGCCGCACGCACCGCGCCGCACGTTCAGTTCGCCATCTCCCGCAGAAACGCTTCGATCCCGCGCACTATCCCCCGCGCATATCGCAGCTGGCCCTCCGGACTCCCCAGCATCGCCTCCTG
>DASTDR010000433.1:0-6507 GCA_035710265.1 Gemmatimonadales bacterium
GCTCGAGCTCGTCATCACACTCGGCACTGGGTTCGGTAGTGCGATCTTCCGCGATGGCGAACTGATGCCTCACCTCGAGTTGTCGCAACATCCAGTTCACGGCGACAAGACGTACGACGAATACATCGGCGATCGCGCGCGAAAGCGGGTGGGCACGCCGAAGTGGAACCGGCGCGTCCGCCGCGTCCTGGGCATTTTGGAAACGGTCGTCGGCTATGACCGGCTGCACGTGGGCGGCGGCAACGCGCAGCGCATTGCCTTTCCGCTCGGCCGCCGCGTGCGTACTGTGGACAAGGCGGCCGGTTTGCACGGTGGAATCGCATTATGGCGTTGACGGCCGAAGCACACCGGCTGGATGAAGATGCCAGGCGGTTGAAGAACTGGAAACGCTGGGGACCATACCTGAGCGAGCGGCAATGGGCGACCGTCCGTGAAGACTACTCGGCGGATAACAATTCCTGGGAGAGCTTTCCGTACGAGCACTCACTCTCTCGCGCCTACCGCTGGGGCGAGGACGGACTGCTTGGCATAACCGACCGGGAATGCCGTCTGTGCTTCGCACTGGCGCTGTGGAACGGCAAGGACCCGCACCTCAAGGAGCGATTGTTCGGCCTGACGAACCCGGAAGGCAACCACTCCGAGGACGTCAAGGAGGTGTACTTCTACCTCGACGCCACACCCACGTACTCCTACTTCAAGGCCCTCTACAAGTACCCGCAGGCTGAATTCCCCTACGAGGCGCTTCGCGAAGAAAACCGGCGCCGCGGCCGGCGAGCACCGGAGTACGAACTGACCGACATCGGAGCGTTCGACGGCGATCGTTACTGGGACATCGCGGCCGAATACGCCAAGGCGTCCCCCGATGACATCCTCATTCGGCTGACGGTCGCAAACCGCGGCCCGACGCCCGCCCGGCTCCACCTGCTGCCGATGGTGTGGTTCCGCAATACGTGGTCGTGGGGCGCTGCCTACGACGAGGGAAGGTGGCCCAAGCCGCACATCGCGCGCGCCGACGAGCGGAGCGTGGTTGCTGTCCATGCGACGCTTGGCCGCTTTCGGCTGACAGCAGGCGATCTCCCAAACAGCCGGCCGCCAGAGTTCTTGTTCACCGAGAACGAGAGCAACGCGCAGCGGCTGTTCGGCTCACCGAATGAGAGTCCGTACGTCAAGGACGCCTTTCACCACTACATCGTCAGCGGTCGGGAGGACGCCGTTCGGCGCGATGGAGGTACGAAGGCGACACCCGTCTACGTCCTTGATCTCCCGGCCGCGGCTGAATGCTCTGTCGACCTGCGGCTGACGCGTGAGGATGAGGCGCTCGCGTTTCCGTTCCGGGACTTCGCGCAGGTGTTCATGGATCGCAAGACCGAAGCCGACGCTTTCTACAATGCGAAGATTCCGCAGAACCTGCCGGTCGTCGAACAGGCCATCAGCCGGCAGGCCTACGCCGGTCTGCTGTGGTCCGAGCAGTTCTATCACTATGTCGTTCCCGACTGGATCAACGGCGATGCGAAATTGCCGCTGCCGCCTGAGGTTCGCGAGAAGCGGATCAACCGCGACTGGCCACACCTGTTCAGCCGCGACGTGCTGAGCGTACCGGACAAATGGGAGTACCCTGCGTTTTTTGCCTGGGACCTGGCCTTTCACATGATTCCGATGGCGCGCATCGACCCTGATTGTGCCAAGAAGCAACTGCTTCTGTTGTTGCGTGAGTGGTATCTGCATCCGAATGGGCAATTGCCGGCGTTCGAATACGACTTCTCCAACGTCAACCCCCCGGTCCATGCCTGGGCCTGTTGGCACGTATTCGAGCGGACCGGCAGCACCGACCACGCCTTTCTCGAGCGAGCCTTTCACAAGCTCCTGATGAATTTCACATGGTGGGTCAACCGGAAGGACCCCAATGGTCGGAATGTCTTCAGCGGCGGGTTCCTCGGGATGGACAACCTGGGGGTGTTCGATCGCTCGCGACCGCTGCCAACCGGCGGGCAGCTCGAGCAGGCTGATGGCACCGCGTGGATGGGGTTCTATTGCACGAGCATGCTGCGGATCGCCCTAGAACTGGCGCTCCACCATAACCGGGCCTATGAGGATGTAGCCAGCAAGTTCCTGGAGCATTTCATCTTCATCTCCGACTCCCTCAACAATCTGGGTGGCCGAGGCCTGTGGGATGAACAGGACGGGTTCTACTACGACCAGCTTCTGGTTGGCGGAAGGTCCACGCCGCTGAAGTTGCGGGCGATGATTGGGCTCATTCCGCTGCTGGCGGTGCACGTGCTCGACGAGGATGCTATCCGGCCAACCCTGCCAGAGTTCGCAAAACGTGTCGAGTGGTTCTTAGCGAATCGTAAGGACTTGATAAAGCGGATTGCCGAAATCGAGATTCTGGGCGTCGAGCCCCACCGCCGCTGGCTCCTTTCGCTTCCGGGCCGGAACCGGTTGGAGCGAGCCCTCCGTTATCTGCTGGACGAAAGTGAGTTCTTATCGCCGCATGGCATCCGGTCGTTGTCGCGAGTGTACAAGGAGCGCCCGTACGTATTCCGCGCCGACGGCGATGATCGCGAGTACGAGGTCGCCTACGTTCCCGGAGACATGGACTCCTGGCAGTTTGGTGGGAACTCGAATTGGCGTGGGCCGGTGTGGTTCCCAATCAACTTCCTGCTGATCGAGGCTCTGCGCGAGTACCACCGCTACTACGGGGATACCTTCCGGATCGAATGCCCGACCGCCTCGGGCCAGTTCGCCGACCTCGATGGCGTAGCACACGAGCTCGCGGAGCGGCTCGGCTCATTGTTCGTTCCGCAGCAGGGCCGGCCGCGGCCGTGCCACGGCTCGTTCGCACGCTACGCGAATGACCCGCACTGGCGTGACTACGTCCTCTTCTACGAGTACTTCGATGGTGACACCGGCCGTGGGCTGGGCGCCAGTCACCAGACGGGCTGGACCGCTCTCGTCGCCTCCCTGTTTGACTATTGCGGCCCCAGTCGTGGAGCTCGCGCGGATCCGAATGAGCGGCTGGCCTGACCATCCCCTGCTCTATGAAATCAACACCTGGCCATGGCTGCGGGAGTTGTCAGCTGCCATCGGCCAAGACATCACGCTCGCGGACGTTCCGCAGTCGGAACTCGAACGGATCGGCGCTCTTGGCTTCGACGGCGTCTGGCTCATGGGGGTGTGGGAGCGCAGTCCGCGGTCGCGCGAGATCGCTTCGTCCGTCACTGGTCTTGTCTCCGAGTACCAGCGGGCGCTGCCTGACTTCACGGCTGCGGATGTCGTGGGCTCGCCGTACGCCATTCATCGTTACGAGGTGGACGCCACATTCGGTGGTCCTGAGGCGCTCGCGGTTCTTCGAGAGCGGCTTCGTGAGCGTGGTCTTCGTCTGATTCTTGATTTCGTTCCCAACCATTTGGCGATCGATCACGGGTGGGTGGTCGAGCATCCGAATCGCTTCGTCCGAGCCGGGGCCGATCGACTGGCGAGTGAGCCGCAGAATTACTTCACGCGCGAGATCGACGGTGTACCCAGGATTTTCGCGCACGGCCGCGACCCCCACTACAACGGATGGACCGACACAGTGCAGCTGGACTACCGCACCTGCGAGACCAGGGGCGCAATGCGCGAGCTGCTCGCATGGACTGCCGAGCACTGTGACGGGGTTCGCTGCGACATGGCCATGCTGGTCATCCGCGACGTGTTCGTGGGGACGTGGGGTGGGGAATTCGATCCGCCCAACGCAGATTTCTGGAGCGAGGCGATCGCGACCGTCAAGGCGAAGCATCCCGGGTTTCTGGTCATGGGGGAGGTCTACTGGGATCTCGAGTACCGTCTCCAGCAGCTCGGCTTCGACTACACATACGACAAGCGCCTGTATGACCGGCTGGTCGACGCCGATGCGGAGTCGCTTCGCGCCCACCTGCGCGGAGGATTGGAGTTCCAGCGCCGTCTTACCCGATTCATCGAGAACCACGATGAGCGTCGCGGGTCGCGGCTTTTGGTCCGGAGCGCAGTCGCGCGGCAGCCGTGGTCGCGCTGACGGTGCCGGGCATGCGTCTCCTTCACGAAGGGCAGATCGAAAGACGCTGCGTGAAGATCCCCGTCCAGCTCGGACGCCGGCGTGCGGAACCTTCGGATCCCCTGATACAGGCCCACTATGAGCGGCTGCTGGGTGCTCTCTCCGACCCGCTCTTATATGAAGGCGCGTGGCAGCTTCTCGATCCGCAGCCGGCAGGAATCAGCGAGCTCCACCGAGGGTTCATCGCGCACCATTGGAGCTCACGCGACGCACGACGCCTCGTCATCGTGAACTGGTCTGCACATCAGGCGAAGTGCTTTCTGCCTCTGGATGTGCCCGCGCTGGCGGGTACTTCATGGCAACTGCGCGATCTGCTGGCTGCAGCCGAATACCAGCGCCGCGGCGATGAACTGTTGAACCCCGGCTTGTATCTCGATATGCCGGCTTACTCGTACCACCTGTTCGACGTTCGGCGTGCGTAACGCTTTTCGCAGTGTCAGCAAGGGACCAAGAGATGACCATTAATTCTGTGATCGTCGGCAGCACGCGCAAGGGGAGGTTTTCTGAAAAGCCCGCGCAGTGGATTCTTCAGCACCTCCAGGCGCGAAGGGATCGAAGCGCGGCTGCTCGACCTTCGTGATTTTCCGATGCCCTTCTTTGACGATCCCGTTACTCCAGCCACGCCCGGTCGCCCGCCGTACGCGAACGAGGTGGTCAAGCGTTGGACCGCCCAGATCAGCGCCGCCCACGATCTGGACCGGCGGCTCTCGGTCGCGGGCCACGCTGGCTGAGGATGACGGCAAGACTTCAGCGTGGAGTGGGATCGATCGCGACGGCCTCCAGCACGATGATGGTCTCATCATCCGTAGGCTCAACACCGCCGCGAAGGCCGCGCAGGGCTGATGTGAGCTGAGTTCCGAATGCTTCGGCGGAGCTGGGATCAAGCTTGCGCCCGATGTTCATCAGCCCGTCACGACCGAGTTCCTCTCCAGCCGGATTCGTGGCTTCGGAGACGCCGTCCGTGTACAGCACCACGAGGTCGCCGACTTGCGCCCTGACCACGCTCCGGTTCGTAGTTGATGTCGGCAAGCAGTCCAAGCGGGACGCCGGCGGGCCGCCTTCGCTCACTCGCGCGTTGCGTTTCAAGCCAGCTCCATTCGTCACGTACGGCTCGATACCGCAACGGCGGTGGGTGACCCGCATTCGTCACCACGAGCAGGCCCCTGCGGCCGTGCCAGCCGACCGCGACCATCGTGGCGTAGTGCACCTCGTCCAGTTCGGCGCGAACCGCCTGATTGAGATCCCGCATGAGTTCGGCCTGTTCGAGCGCGCGAAGGTATCGGTGCATGAGTTCTTGAAGCTTCTCGCCCGGTGCCTTCACGGCCAATCCATGCCCACTCACGTCGGCAAGCGCGATCCGAGAGACGATGCAACTGGGGCAGACCGAGACGTAATGGACATCGCCGCTGATGGTGCCCTAGTCCGACAACGCTGTCGTGTCAGTTTCGCGCCCTCAGCGCTGTGTCCTCTTCGGCACGTCCCCGCAGCTGCGGGCCCGACACTGTTCGTTGGATGCGGTCTGCTAATAGTTGCACCGCCTGCCAACGTCAACCATCAACGCCTCTCGTCCCGCCACCGAGACCAAAGTATCGACGACACCATCGTCCAATAGATTCACCTTCCCGCATCTGGTGTGATGGGGTCCGTGCTTGTTGTGTATCGCAGCCGAATGAATCGGGCCTACGCAACGGACCGTTCCTCAGAAAGGGAAATCACCATGACCCGACTCGAACGCGAGGTGCACACAGCGACCGTCCACACCACGCGTGGTTGGGACGGCGCGTCTCGCATCGCTTGGCGCAGCCTTCTTGCGACAGTAGGAGGTGCCTTCGGCCTCGTCCTCCTCGCCGCGCCCTGCTACGCTCAGGCCGCTGCGACGGGCGGGGCCGAGACCTCCGTCAGCGGCCTTCCTTCGGCGGAGCTTGGTGGAGCGACCGAACACGGCAATGCGATCCGCCCCTTCCGTATCAACGTGCCCGAAGAGGCACTCCTCGACCTCCGGCGACGGGTGGTGGCGACGCGATGGCCCGAGCGCGAGACCGTCACGGATCAATCGCAGGGCGTGCAGCTCGCGAAGATCCAGCCACTCATCC
Source organism: Gemmatimonadales bacterium (assembly GCA_035710265.1). Classification (GTDB taxonomy): domain Bacteria; phylum Gemmatimonadota; class Gemmatimonadetes; order Gemmatimonadales; family GWC2-71-9; genus 20CM-2-65-7. The sequence goes on from DASTDR010000433.1 coordinate 6,166, forward strand.
AGTACTGGGGAACCGACTACGACTGGCGTAAGGCCGAGGCGAAGCTGAATGCCCTGCCGCAGTTCGTGACGACGATCGACGGGGTCGACATTCAGTTCGTCCACGTCAAGTCTCGTCATCCCAACGCCATGCCGCTGATCATGACGCATGGCTGGCCCGGCTCGATCTTCGAACTCCTCAAGGTTGTCGGTCCGCTGACGGATCCCACGGCTTACGGTGGACGTCCGGAGGACGCCTTCGATCTCGTCATGCCCACGCTGCCCGGGTACGGTTTCTCAGGCAAGCCGCAGGGCAGTCCGTGGGGCCCCGACCGCATGGGACGCGCTTGGGACGCGCTGATGC
>DASTDR010000434.1:0-2635 GCA_035710265.1 Gemmatimonadales bacterium
AAGAGGTAAAGCCCGACCGCCACTACCGTGGCGTCCGGGCGCAGTAGTACCCAGAAACCGAGCAGCAGCACGACGACGAGGGCCAGCGTCGCCGGGATGACTCGCCGGCGAGGTAGTCTGCCGCTCGCGTACGTGTATAGCTGCATGATCACGCCGATGAGGAGCCCCGCGGCAAGCTGCACCCATGGCATCCTGTTGGCGCCCAGGCCCTTGATGAAGGTGCCTTCGGTGAGCGGCGTCAGGATGTTGTGCGACGTCATCACCAGGAATGAATAGGCGAACATCAACAGCGCGACCGTGCGCTCTCCGCTGCGCGTGTTCGTCAATCGGGCGAGGAGCCGGTTCAGCAGCGAATCCATCGGATGGGCTGGCGGCGACGCTATCCCGGACGCCACCGGATTGCAAGATCGTTTCCGTGTCAGAATCGCGCGGAATTGGCGCGCTCAGTCCTCGTCCTTGCGTCCGCTTCGCCGCGGCGTGCCGAACTGCTCACCGCCGCCGGCATCCCGTTTCACGTCCGTGTTGCTGACGTGGACGAGCGCCTCGAGGCGGACGAGGATCCCGAGCGGTACGTTCGCCGGGTCGCCACCGACAAGGCACGCACGGTCGCGGCGGCGGTCCCCGGGCAGGCCGTCCTGGCCGCCGATACGGTCGTCCTCGTCGAGGGGCAGGTGCTCGGCAAGCCGCGGGACGCGGAGGACGCGAGGCGGATGCTGCGCCTGCTGTCCGGCAGGACCCACCAGGTCCTCACCGCCGTGACGCTTCTGACCGCCCACGGCCGCCAGGGCGCGCTGCCCGGTTTCGACACGGAAGTGGCCGTGACCTCGGTCGAATTCGCCCCGCTCGACGCCAGCGAAATCGACTGGTACGTCGCCACGGGAGAGCCGGCCGACAAAGCGGGCGCGTACGCCATTCAAGGGCTGGCGTCGCGTTTCGTCACCCGGATCGACGGGTCGTACTCCAACGTCGTCGGGCTTCCGGTGGCGCTGGTCTACCGGTTGTGCACGCGGGCGGGATTACTGCTATCCTGACGGTGAATCTTCACCCGGGAAGTCCTTATCTATGAGCCAAAAAGCCGCAAAAATCGGCGTGACGACTCTCGTGCTCGTGACCGTCTTCGGGATGCTCGTCTACACGACGCTCAGCGAGAACATGCAGTACTACAAGTATGTGGACGAGGTCACGGCGAGCCCCGACGCGTGGATGGGGAAGAAACTCCAGGTCCACGGCTACGTCGTACCCGGCTCGATCGGGCGCAGCCGGGATCGGCAGGTGTACCGGTTCGACATCCAACGAAACGGCAAGACGATCCGCGCGTTTTATACGGGCGCCCCGCCGGATACGTTCAAGGATGAGGCCGAAGTGGTGCTCACGGGAACGCTGACGGCTGAAGGGTTCATGGCGACGGACATGACCGCCAAGTGCCCCTCGAAGTACGAAGAGGCGCCGCCGAACTTCTCGAAAGCCCAGTAACGACATGGCCGCGCTCGGCTACTACCTCCTTCTCGCCGCCTTCGTCGTCTGCGCGTACGCCGCGGCGATCTCGGTAGCCGGCGCGCGGCGGCGATCGCGTCCACTCGTCGAGAGCGGCATCGGCGCCTTCTACCTGCTCGCGGCCATCATGACGGTAACGTCCGCGGTGATCGTGTACGCCTTTATCACCGGCGACTACTCGATCAAGTACGTCCGGCAGACGTCCGACTCGACGATGCCGCTCTTCTACAAGATCACGTCGTACTGGGGAGGGCTCGACGGCTCGATCATGTTCTGGGTCTTCCTGCTGTCGCTCTTTGGCAGCGCGGCGGTGTATTCGAACCGCGAGCGGCACAGGGAATTGATTCCGTACATCGTGTCGGTCATGTCAGTCGTGCAGATGTTCTTCCTGTACCTGATGATCGTGCACAACAACCCGTTCGCGACCTACCTGACCTCCACTCCGACCGAGGGGACGGGACTCAGCCCGCTGCTCCAGAACTTCTACATGGTCATCCATCCGCCGACGATGTACCTGGGGTTCGTCGGCCTGACCATTCCGTACGCCTTCTGCATGGCGGCGCTCATCACCGGGTACCTGGATGATTCGTGGCTGCGCGCCGTCCGCCGTTGGACGATGGTCGCGTGGTTGTTCCTGTCGATCGGCCTCGGCCTCGGCATGATCTGGGCGTACGAGGAGCTCGGATGGGGCGGTTTCTGGATGTGGGATCCGGTGGAGAACGCCGGTCTCCTGCCGTGGTTCACCGCGACGGCGTTCCTGCACTCGGTGATGGTCCAGGAGCGGCGCGGCATGCTCAAGATCTGGAACGTGGTGCTCGTCATCACCACGTTTTTCCTCACGATCTTCCAGACGTTCATGACGCGGTCGGGCATTGTCCAGTCGGTGCACGCCTTCGGACAGGACCCGGAGCTCGCGCGGCTGTTCATCATCTTCATGGTGACGCTGGTGACGGTGAGCTTCGGCTTCCTGATCTACCGGATTCCGCTGCTGCGCGCCCGTAACGAGCTCGACTCGTGGCTCTCACGCGAGGCGGCGTTCCTCTTCAACAACTGGATTCTCGTATTCAGCGCCTTCTTCGTGCTGTTCGCGACGATGTTCCCCACGCTCAGCCACGCCATCACGGGCGAGCGCATCACGGTC
>DASTDR010000435.1:0-2234 GCA_035710265.1 Gemmatimonadales bacterium
CCCTCAGCCCTCATCCCTCGTCCCTCATCCCTCGTCCCTCGTCCCTCATCCCTCGCCCCTCGCCCCTCGCCCCTCGCCCCTCGTCCTTTCCCTCTCCAGTGCGGGCGGAAAAAAATTGTATACTTTCACGGCGAGACGATACCGCGGGGACCCCATGATCATCGACACCCACATCCACATCTACAGCTTCCCGTCGTTCCGCGACCTGAGCAGGCACATCCGGACGATGGAGGATGCGATCGCGTTCCGCACGCGGTATCCCGATCTCTACCAGTGCAACAACACGGAAACCCCGGTCGACAACACCGACGACCTGGTCGCGGACATGGACCGCAACGGCGTCGACTTCGCGCTGGTGCAGGCGCGCGCGGGCTACGTGTCGAACGACCTGGTCGCGGCCGCGGCGAAGCGTCACCCGTCGCGCATGGTCGCGCTGGCGCGCGTGGGACACGACCAGGAGGCGGCGGGCTATCACGAGGACCCCGGCCCGACCCGGGAAGCGGCGCCGGCCGAGCTCGACCGCGCGCTCGGCACGCTCGGCATGAAGGGCGTGGGCGAGACTTTCGTGCGGGCGCTGACCGATCACGTGAACCCGGAAAAAATCGCCAGGGACCTCTCCGGCATCATGCGGGTGGCGGAAAAATACCAGGTGCCGATCCAGTTCCCGACCGCGTGGTCGCAGTTCCCGGGCGGCCTGTTCTACGGCGACCCGCTCTGGGCCGACGAAGTCGCGGCGCGACACCCCGGGGTCCCGGTCATCCTGACCAAGATGGGGAGAAGCATCACCAGCTATTTCGACACCGCGATGACGGTCGCGATGCGCAACGTCAACATCTACTTCGACGTGGTCGGGACCAGCCCGCAGCACCTGCGCTTCGCCATCGACAAGATCGGCGCCGACCGCATCCTGTTCGGCACGGACTGGTCGGCGACGTGGCGCTGGCTCTCCGTCCCGGCGACGCTGCACCAGATCCGGCTGAAGGTCCTGGACGACGCGAAACTCACCGAAGCCGAACGCGAGCAGATACTCTGGAAGAACGCGGCAAGGCTGTTCAAGCTGGAGTCGCACGTGCGTAGCGCAGCAAGAGCAGCGGCCTGAACGCTGCCTGTCACCAATAATATCCCGAGGAGGCATTCATCATGAATCGACGCAACTCACTGGCATTGGGGCTGGCCCTGGCCGCGGCGTGCGCGCCGTGGCCGTTCGCGGCGGGCGCGCAGGCGCAGCAATATCCGTCCCGCCCGATACGGGTGGTCATCCCGTTCCCGCCCGGCGGCGTCATGGATACGGTCGGGCGCATGTGGGTGCAGCGCGTGTCGCCGTCCCTCGGCACGATGGTGGTCGACAACCGGCCCGGCGCGGGCGGTGTCATCGGCGCGGGTGAAGTCGTGCGCGCCCAGCCCGACGGCCACACGCTGCTGATCGGCAACACCAGCACGCAGGTGCTGAACCCGGCGGTGATGAGCCGCCCGCCGTACGATCCGGCCAGGGATTTCGTCACGGTCGATATCGTCGCCATCTCGACGACCGCGCTCATGGTCCATCCTTCGCTGCCGGCGCGCAGCCTGAAGGAACTCATCGCCTACGCCAAGGCGAACCCGGGCAAGCTGTCGTACGGGTCCGCGGGAGCGGGCACCCTCACCCATCTCGCCGCTGAAATGTTCCTTCGACGTGCCGGCGGACTGAAGATCCTCCACGTCCCGTACAAGGGCGTGGGCCTGGCCACCACCGACCTCGTGAGCGGCTACGTGCCGCTGCTGATGGCGAACGTGACCGGGCATTTCATAAGCCTGCGCGACGCCGGCAAGATCCGCATCCTGGCGGTGAACGGGTCCTCGCGCCTCAAGGCGCTGCCCGACGTGCCGATTGCGAATGAAACCCTGAAGGACATGGTTGCCCAGTTGTTCGTGGGAGTATTCGCGCCGGCCGGCACACCCGCGCCCATTGCCAACCAGGTTTCGCAGGCCACGCGCAAGGCGCTCGCCGAGCCGGGCTTCCAGAAACTCCTGACCGACTCAGGGGTCGAGCCGGTACTGGACTCCAGCCCCGAGAAAGCGCAGCGCTTCGTCAACCAGGAGCAGGAGCGCCTGCTCCCGGTGATCAAGGCTTCGGGATTCAAGCAATAACCCGTGGGGGCCCGCCCCCTGGGTTCGTTTCCCGTCGGTCGTTTCTCGACGCGGGCGGCTTCGCTTGGATGTGCGGTAACGCACAGACCGCGTCCCCGGCGGCGCGG
>DASTDR010000436.1:0-2657 GCA_035710265.1 Gemmatimonadales bacterium
GCAGCTGGAAAGAACCTTCAAGCAAGTCGACTACGCCAGGTTGATGGGGTCGCGCCCGCAAACCTTGTACGGCATCGCGGATTCACCTGTCGGCCTCGCCGCCTGGCTTCTCGACCACAATGACGCCGATGGCCAGCCGGCAGCCGCGGTCGCCTCGGCCCTCAACCGGACCACGAGCGCCACGGACGAACTGACACGCGACGAGATCCTCGACAACATCACGCTCTACTGGCTCACGAACACGGGGGTCTCCGCGTCTCGTCTTTACTGGGAGTACAAAGGCGGGTTTTTCAACGCCAAGGGCGTCTCGATACCGGTGGCCGTGACCGTCTTCCCCGGCGAGCAATATGAGGCCCCGCGGAGCTGGACGGAGCGGGCGTATCCGAAACTGATCTATTACAACAAGGTCGACAAAGGCGGTCATTTCGCCGCGTGGGAGCAGCCCCGGCTCTTCGCGGCCGAGGTGCGCGCGGCGTTCCGATCGCTCCGTTGACGGTGTGAGGAGGCGGGCACCCGGCCCGTCTCCTTCCCCGCCAGCGTCTCGGAGGGTTCATGTCCGCCGCGGCGTCTGGCGTCGAGAGGGGCTCTGAAGGTCGATGAGTACTCAACTTGGCAAGGAGTGGACCATGACCCTTGAACACGTCCTGTACACCGCGAGAGCCCACACCACGGCTGGCCGCGACGGCGCCTGCCGCCGCGCCCGGTCCAGCGTTCTGGCCACCTTGGCGGCCGCGGGCGCCCTCGGCCTTGTCCTGTTCGCCGCCCCCAGCGCCGCCCAAACCGCGACCGAGAACGCGTCGATCCGATCATTCCAGGTCAACATTCCCCAATCCGCACTCGACGACCTCCGCCGACGCGTGCTGGCAACGCGCTGGCCCGACAAGGAGACCGTCAGTGATCAGTCGCAAGGCGTGCCGCTCGCGAAGATCCAAGCGCTCGTACAGTACTGGGGAACGCAGTACGACTGGCGCAAGGTCGAAGCGAAGTTGAACAGCCTGCCGCAGTTCGTGACCAAGCTCGACGGGCTCGATGTTCATTTCGTCCACGTTCGCTCCCGGCATCCGAATGCGTTGCCGCTGCTCATCACGCACGGCTGGCCGGGCTCCGTACTCGAGCTCATGAACGCGATCGATCCACTGACTAACCCCACCGCCTCCGGGGGTCGCGCTGAAGATGCCTTCGATGTCGTCATTCCTTCGATGCCAGGCTACGGTTTCTCGGAGCGGCCACAGGCCACGGGCTGGGACCCCGAGCGCATGGGTCGCGCCTGGCACGAGCTGATGGGACGCCTGGGATACACACGGTATGTCTCTCAGGGTGGCGATTGGGGTTCCGTGGTTGCGGCCGTGATGGGCAGGCAGGCCCCGCCAGGCTTGCTGGGCATCCACATCAACATGCCCGCAACCGTCCCAGGGGAGCTCATGAAGTCCATCAACGCCGGCGAGCCGGCGCCTGCCGGGCTTTCGGCCAGCGAGAAGGCCGCGTTCGATTCACTCAGCACCTTCTTCACGAAGAACGCGGGTTACGGCGCCATGATGGTCACGCGACCGCAGACGGTGGGCTACGGCCTCACCGACTCGCCCGTGGGACTTGCCGCCTGGATGTACGACAAGTTCGCGCAATGGACGTACAGCGGCGGCGAGCCCGAGCGTTCGCTGACCAAGGAGCAAATGCTCGACGACATTACGCTGTACTGGCTCACGAACAGCGCAATCTCCTCCGCGCGGCTCTACTGGGAGAACAACAGCAACAACTTCAGCGCGGCGGCGCAGAGAACGGCGGACATTTCGGTGCCGGTCGCCGTGACAGTGTTCCCGGGCGAGATCTACCGTGCGCCGAGGAGCTGGACCCAGAAGGCGTATCCCACACTGATGTACTTCAATGAAGTCGATAAGGGAGGTCACTTCGCGGCGTGGGAGGAGCCCGAGCTCTTTGCTGCCGAGCTGCGCGCGGCATTCAAATCCTTGCGTTAGCTGACACGCATCATGAACAGCAGGACGCATCACCGAGCAAGAGTCCCGAGCACTGTCGCGACGAAGGACGGGACGGACGGAGGACATCCATGATCATTCGCGTACTCGCCCTTGCGGGCCTTGCGATCGCGCTGGTCGCTCTGCCGCCAACAGTCGCCATGGCTCAATCGACCACAGAGGCGCTTGCCCCCGCCGCCGTCGTGCCGCTGACGGCGTCGCCGCCTGCGGCTAGAATCGTGCTCGATCCGCCTTTGGCGGAACCGTTGAGCCGAGGAGTCGTGTTCATCCACTACCGCACCGAACATCTGCTGCTCGTGCCGGTGTTCGGTCCGAAGGCGCTCGAAGTGTCGCCCCCCATCGGGCATCTCCATGTCGCGCTTGATGGCGCGCCGTGGGGCTGGGGTAACACCAGCGGTGAGCCTCTCATCATCTTTGGTCTTCCGGCCGGTCCGCACAAGCTCGAGATCACGCTCGTGAACCCAAACCACCAGCCCCTGGGTCGCAGCGTCGTGGAATTTGTGATCCCGCCGCGGTGACGTCTGGCACACGAAAGGACGTGGCGGACTGCTTGGACATCACGGTGCCGACAGCCAAGGCACGTGCGCATCGGGCAGGCCTCCTGCGCCAGCGTCTGGGCAGATCGTCGTCCGGCGCACCATCGCGCGCCGAGAGGGCCTCTTACGG
>DASTDR010000437.1:0-4080 GCA_035710265.1 Gemmatimonadales bacterium
CGTTCAACAACAACCGGCTGGTCTCGTGGGCCTGGCCCCTTGCCGGGGCGGGGGCGGGGGCGGGGGCGGGGGCGCGTGCTCCACAGGTCATCGCCGGGGGCGCCGATCATTCCGTGGGCAGTTTCGCCGTCGCCCCGGACAGCCGAGCGGTGTTCTTCCTGGCGGAAGACGCGGGCCATCAGCGGCTGTTCCGCGCCGCAGCCGCGGGCGGTGGTGAGCGCGAGGTCGGAACCATGACGAGCGGCACGTTTACCGCCATGCGGGTCGCGGACCGGACGACCGGGAAGAGCGTGAGCGTGGCGGGCGTGTGGGAGAGCGCAACCAATCCACCCGAGATCGTCCGGATCGATGCAGCCAGCGGGCGCTGGACGGCGCTCACCAGGTTCAACGCGGACCGCGCAGCCAGGATCGATTGGCAGCCGCTGCGCGAGTTCTGGTTTACGGCCAGGAGCGGGAAGCGGATCCATTCGTACGTGGCGCTGCCGCCGGCGTTTGATTCGACGCGCCGCTATCCGCTCTTCGTGCTGATTCACGGCGGCGCGGCCAACATGTGGACGGACAACTTTGGGCTGCGCTGGAACCCCCATCTGCTCGGGGCACCCGGCTACGTCGTGCTGATGACGGATTACCGTGGCTCGACCGGCTACGGCGAGCGGTTCTCGCAGGACATTCAGTTCGATCCGCTCGAAGGACCGGCCAACGACATCAATGAGGCGGCCGACTCAGCCATCGCGCGTTACCGCTTCATCGATGCGACGAAGCAGCTCGCGGGAGGGGCGAGCTACGGCGGCCACCTGACCAACTGGCTCGCCGCGACGACGACGCGCTACCGCGCGCTCGTGAGCCACGCCGGGCTATGGGATCTCGAAACCCAGTGGGCGACCAGCGATGTCAATTACGACCGCGAGCGCAACGTGGGCGGGCCGCCGTGGGAGGACATTCAGCTCTGGCGCGCCCAGAGTCCGATGCGGCACGCCAAGAACCTGCGCACTCCGGTGCTGGTCTCAGTAGGCGAGCGCGATTTTCGAGTCCCGATGAACAACGCGCTGGAGTTCTGGACCGCGCTGCAGCGCCAGCAAGTGCCCAGCCGGCTGATCGTGTGGCCCGACGAAAACCACTGGATTCTCAAGGGCGAGAACAGCCGCTTCTTCTATAAGGAGGTCGCGGCGTGGTTCGGGCGCTGGCTCACGGAGCCTTCGGTCGGGGCGAGGGACTAGGGACGACGGGGTTGGGTCACCAATAATCTCATTCGAGGGATCGCGAATGCTAGCCACGATGCTATTGATAGCCGCAACGGCGCTGCAGACATCGGAGATCACCGAGCCGAACACAAAGGTCGCGTTTCCGGCCGAACTGCAGACCGCGACCGGCGCGCAGGTGCTCACGGGGACCGGCGTGCGCACGCGCACGATGCTCAAAGTGAAGGTCTATGCCTTCGGGCTGTATGTCGATGCGGCGGGCGCTCGGACGGGATTGGCGCCCTGGCGCGGCAAGAACGCGGCCGATTTGGCCCGCGACCAGTCGCTCTACACCGAGCTGCTCAAGGGCAGCTTCCCGATGACGTTGCGGCTCGTGATGACGCGGGATGTCGGCGCCGACCAGATGTCCGAGGCGTTCAACGATGCGCTCGCCCCGCGCGTCGCGCAGGCCGAACAACGCGGCATGACGGGCGGCGCCGAGGCGCTCACGCAGTTTCGGGCGTTCTTCACCGATCGCCTGACGGAGGGCACCGAGCTCGTGTTCTCCCGGTCCAGCGGCAAGCTCACGGTGACGATTGGGGGGAAGCAGGCCGGCGAGATCGACAATGCGGCGCTCGCGTGGGCGTTGTTCGACGTCTACCTGGGCGAGAAGCCGATTTCATCGGACGGCAAGAAAGGCGTCGTCGCGAGAGTCCCGGAGCTGCTCGGCGCGTAGCCGCTCGGCTCACTCGTAGAGCTTGCCCGTGTCAGCACGGGCAAGCTCCACGAGAAACGTCGCAATCTTGCCGCTCACGGCCTCTACGTAGCGCTGTCCCTTCTCGGCGGTCGCCTTCGCGGGGTTCCCTACACCGGTGTCCGCGGTTACGTCAGTCCACTTCCTCGGCGCCCACGCCCAGCCCTCACGGAACGCCGAGAGCCTGAATTGCCTCGCGTGTCCGCTGCCCGCTTCACTCAACGGGAGCACCAGGTCCGGCGCGACGTGTTGCATCACGCTGGTCTCGAGCTCCCCCGCATGGTCGCCCAGGTCCGAGAAATAGGTTTTGGGATCCACCACCTTGTACCAGTTCACGGTGCAGAGAAACAGCGAGACCTGCGGCTGGAGTTCGCGGATCATCTGGCGGAAATCGTTGCCGCCATGCCCGTTCAGCACCACCAGCTTCGCAACGCCCTGCCCCGCCAACGCCGACGCGACGTCGCGCAACACGAGCGCCTGGGTGCTGGGATTCATGTTGATGCAGAGCGGGATGTCGAGCTGTCCGGTCTGCACGCCAAACGGCACGATCGGCAGCACCACGACCTTCGCGCCCTGGTTCCAGGCCTGCTCGGCCGCCTGCGCCGCGATTGCGTCGGTTTCGATGTTGTCGGTGCCGTACGGGAGGTGGAAGTTGTGCGCCTCGGTGGCGCCCCAGGGCAGGACGGCAACGTCGTAGCGCGAGTCGCGCACGGTTTTCCATGTCAGCTCGCGCAGGAGGTAGGGGCGGCTAGACACGTTCCGAAACCACCATGGGGCTCCGCAAATCGATCAGAATGGCGCGCCGGGCGAACAGGGCGATTGGCAAGCCGATCAGCAGCATGTGCACAACGATACTCAGCGCCACCCAGAGCTGCTCCCGGGAGCTTGGGCCAGCCGCGGACAGCGGTACCACGACGTGATTCATGATCCCGTACAGGAGCAGCCCATACGCACCGCCGTAGGGCACTGGCCGCTCCCACAGTGCCGCCCAGTGGCGCGCGGCGAGATAGTAGCTCGCGGCCATGGCCGTGGCGATGAAGTAATGGGTCACGAGTCCGAGGCTCGCGCTCGCCCAACCACCCGACATGCTCGCTTCCCCAAGCCACCCGGACGCCACGCGCTGGAGAATTCGTACCGGGGACACGTCCCGTGTGATCGCCCAGAATGCGCACGCGTACACGATGTCGAACGTCCCGGCCACCAGGCCGCCGGCGAGGATGTAGCGCCACGCTTTGTTCACGAAGTCCACGCCAGCATGCGGCGTTGCCGGCTGCTCTCCCGCGCGAGTACGAGACCACGCATCACATCCAATGACCACTCGGGTGTCACGGCCGGCGGTGCCTTGCCGAGTATCGCATCGCGGATGTTTTCGTAGTACTGCGCGAAGCTCGAGCGCAGCGTCGGCACCACGCGCCTGCCCTCCGGCGTGACGAGCGTGCCGTGCAACTCGACCGGCTCGCTGTCCCAATCCGGCTCGCGGGGTGTGCGACCCTCTTTGAGCGCCGCCTCCTGGGGGTCCATACCGTATTTGAGAAAAGAGCCCTTCGTCCCGTGCACGATCCACGTCGGCCCCACGGGCTGCGCCAACATAGAGGCGCGGAGCAGCGCGCGCATGTTCGCGTAGTGTAAAGTGACGTCGAACGCATCGTCCACTTCGCTCACGCCACGCTCGACCCGAATGTCGGCGGCGATCGCGTCCGGCCGTCCGAACAGGAGCAGCGCCTGATCGAACAGATGGGGGCCGATGTCGAACCACACGCCCGAGCCGGGCAGGTCCTCCTCACGCCAGGCGTGTGGCTTTCGCTCGGGACGGAAGCGGTCAAAGTGCGATTCGTAGCTCACGACTTTCCCGACGGCGCCTTCGGCGACGATTTTCTGCACGGTCGCAAAGTCACCGGTATAGCGGCGGTCCTGATAGACCGTGACGATGCGCTGCACGCGCGCCGCGGTTGCGACCAGGTCGTCGGCCTCGGCCATCGTCGTCGTGAACGGTTTATCGACGACCACGTGCCGCCCAGCGAGGAGCGACTGTTTGGCGATCGGATGATGCGAGGTATTGGGCGTTGCGACGACGACGAGATCGATCGGGCGCTGCAGCAGCTCGTCGACGCTGCGCACGAATTCGACGTCGTCGTAGCGCGGGTCGGG
>DASTDR010000438.1:0-5592 GCA_035710265.1 Gemmatimonadales bacterium
CGGCGCGAATGAAGCTGTTGGTCGGCACGCGCAGCGCGGGGAAGGCGCGCGAAATCCGCGAGCTGTTCAAGGGACTCCCGTTCGAGCTGTCATTTCCCTCCGATCTCATGCTGGATCAGCTGCCCGAGGAAGCGGACCTCGAGCGCAGCATGAGCTACGCGGAAAACGCGGTTGCGAAGGCGCGCTACTACGCCACGCGTGCCGGACGGGCGGCGGTGGCGGATGATTCCGGCATCGAGGTGGACGCGCTGGGCGGGGCGCCCGGCCCGCGCTCGGCTCGCTGGTCGTCCACGGGCAGGGATGCCGACAACAACGCGAAGCTGCTCGAGCAGTTGGCCGGGGTCCCGGAGGCGCAGCGCTCGGCGCGGTACCGGTGCGTGGTCGCGTATCTGGCCTCAGCGAGCAGCGCGCCGGAGATCGTCGAAGCCACGTGTGACGGGTTCATTCTCACCGAGCCGCGAGGCAGCAGCGGATTCGGATATGATCCGCTGTTCTTTGCTCCCGAGTTGAACATGACGTTTGCGGAGGCTTCCCCTTCTGCCAAGCACCGTGTTTCGCACCGGGGCCGAGCATTTCGCGCTTTGATCGAGGTTCTACTCCGGCGCTCTACGTAGTAGCTTTGCAACTTCGCAACTTGGCGTCTTGCACTGTTCTCATCGGGGTGTGGCGCAGTCCGGTAGCGCGCCTGGTTTGGGACCAGGAGGTCGCGGGTTCGAATCCCGCCGCCCCGATTGGCTACTCGATGTGTGGTTTCAAGTGCTTGTCGTAGCAGTCTTCGCAGACGCCGTGGCTGAACCGCGCGCCTGAGCGCGCTTCCACGTAGCGTTCGAGTGGGGTCCACGCCCCGTCGGTATCGCGAATGCGCTTGCAGTAGCTGCACATCGCGAGCAATCCCTCCAGCGTCATCAGCTCCTCGCGCAGGCCGAGGATACGCTCGGCCACCTTGAGCCGGGCGACGAGCTCCTGGGGCACGATCGGCTTGGTGATGAAGTCGTCGACCCCCGCCTTCATCGCCTCGAGGAAGTTGCCGAGCCCGGTGCGGATCGTCTGCATCATGAAGTAGGTGTACGGACCCGGGGGCTGCGCGCGGATTTTCCGGCAGAGCTCGATCCCGTCCATCGCCGGCATGAGCCAGTCGGAGACGATCACGCGATGGCGCGAGACCTTCCACAGACCCCACGCATCGATACCGTTGGCGACGGCCGTGATCTCGTGTCCCTGGGCAGTCAGGATCGCGGTGAGCGTTTGGCCCGCGACAGCATCATCCTCGGCCAGGAGAATCTTCATGATTCCTCTGTCAGGGAGGCGCGCTGCTGGCGCAGGTATTCCGTGACCTGGTGCGCGACAGGGCTCACCAGCTCGACCGCTTCCTTCGCGGCATCGACCTGGCCGGCACGGGCGGTGTTCTCGACGCGCTCGAGCAGCTCGGCCAGCGCGCGCGCCCCGATGGTCGCGGCGGCGCCGCGATACAGATGCGCGGCCTTGGCGATTGCCGCGCCGTCGCCGCTTGCGGCCGCGGCGGCGAGCGCCGCGAGGCGGTCCGGTCCCTGGCGCACGAACGTATCGACGATCGAGTACAGGGCCTGCTCGGCCCCCGCCTCCCGCAACGTCAGGCGGAAGCCTTCCAAATCGACCGGTGCCGCCGGGGACGGACCTCCGGGAGAGCGATCCGGCGCTGCGCCCCGCTCGGCGCTCGCTTCGACGAGCGCGAACAACTCGTGCGCCTTGAAGGGCTTGGCGAGATACTCGGACATCCCACGTGCGAGGCAGCGCTCGCGCTCGCCCGACAAGGCGTGCGCCGTGAGCCCGATGATCGAGAGATGCTTCCCCTTGTCCAGCGCCCGGATGGCCGCCGTGGCTTCGAACCCGTCCAGCTCCGGCATCTGGATGTCCATCAGCACGACGTCGTAGTCGCGCTCGCGCACCGCGTCCACCGCTTCCCGGCCGTTGCCGGCGACATGGACCTCGTGGCCTCGTTTGACCAGCATCGCCACCGCCACCTGCTGATTGACCGGATTGTCCTCGGCCAGCAGGACGCGCAGGGAGCGGCGCGATTCCGCGATCGTGTGCCGCGTGACAATCTCCGGGGTTCCGGCCTGCGCCGAGCCGGCCAACACCGTTCCCAGCGCTTCGAGCAGGTCGGCTCGAGACATCGGCTTGGTGAGATAGCCGCGGATGCCGAGGGCGCGGCAGCGTTCGCCGTCGCCGCGCTGGCCGGCGGACGTGAGCATCAAGAGGTTCGTGCGTTTGATCGACTTGTCCTGGCGTACCGCGGCGGCGAGTGCAAATCCGTCCATGTCGGGAAGCTGAATGTCGAGAATCGCGAGGTCGTACGGCGTCTTCCGCTGAACCGCGTGCCGGATCGCGTCGAGCCCTTCGCCGGCGGTGGACGCCTCGTCGACTTTGACGCCTTCCGCCGCGAGCATCTCGCGCAGAATCCGGCGGTTGGTCTGGTTGTCATCGACGATCAGCATGCGCCGCCCGCCGAGCGCGGCCAGCGCCGTGGAACGGCGTGACTCAGCCTCGACCGGGAAGGCGAGCGTAAACGAGAACTCGCTGCCCTTGTCGGGCTCGCTCGCGACGGCCAACTCACCGCCCATGAGCTGCACCAGCCGCTTGGAGATGGCGAGCCCGAGGCCCGTGCCGCCGTAGCGTCGCGTCATCGTCGAGTCGGCCTGCGTGAACTCCTTGAAGATCGCGCCGACCTGCTCCGGGGCGATGCCGATGCCCGTATCGCGTACGCCGAACCGCAGGCGAGCCGTTCCGTCGGACTGTTCGCTGCGGACCGAGACGACCACTTCTCCAGCGTCGGTGAACTTGATCGCGTTGCCGATCAGGTTCATCAGCACCTGGCGTAACCGTGTCGGGTCGCCCCGCACGGTGCGGGGCACTTCGGGAGCGACGTCCGCGAGCAGCTCCAGATGCTTCTCGCGCGCGCGCACGGCGAGCAGGCTGGCCGTGGCGTGAACGACTTTCGCGACATCGAACGGAATCGACTCGAGCTCGAGGTGTTCCGCCTCGATCTTCGAGTAGTCGAGGATGTCGTTCAGAATCATGAGCAGCGCTTCGGATGACGAGCGTACCAGCTCCAGGGCGCGGCGCTGTTCGACGGACAGGTCGGTATCGAGAATGAGCTCGACGAAGCCGAGCACGGCGTTCATCGGCGTGCGAATCTCGTGGCTCATGTTCGCGAGGAACGAGGACCGCGCGCGCGCGACGCGCTCGGCGAGGTCGCGCGCGTCCCGCATGACGGCTTCGGCGCGTTTGGCGGCGTCCTCACTGATCGCGAGTCGCGCCGTGACGCGGAGATGGCTCACCAGCGTGAGGTGCGCGCGGCGTGCCACGATGGCCATGCCGAGCGTAAAGATCGCGACCACGATGGCGGCGGCGATGTCATGGCTGCGCTCGCTCGTCGCGAGCGCGGCGAAGACCGGGAGGGCGATGCCGGCGAGGAAGCCGCGCAGGCTGAGCGGATCGGCGGCGAGCGTCGTCAGCGCGCTCGCGATGATTCCCGCGAGCACGACGAGCATGAGGGCGGCGGTTTCGAACGGGACGAGCGGCAGCACCAGCGCGCCCCCCACGCCCCACGCGATGGCCAGGAGCGTCACCGTGGCGCGAACGCCCGTGCGCACCGCTCGCTCGGCCAGCGTGCCGCGGACCGCGGCGTACAGCCAGGCTCCCCGCATCACGGCGGCGAGCGTTACGGCGGCGGCCCACCCGATGAGCAGGGCCTGGGGCACCGCCGGCCAGGCCAGCGCGACGATGACGGCAATAAGGAAAGGATGGACCCAGACGCCAAGGCGGCTTTCGCGGACCAGCCGGTCCTGCAGCAGCCGGGCAAGGTCGGCGCGGATGCGCTCGTCGGTGGCGACGGCGTCCTCGGGACGCGCGTCGATCAGGCGCGGCTCAACCATGGCCCTACATGGTACGATTCGGTGGAAATACCGAAAGGGCGATTTTGCGGCATTGGCGGGCGGCCGTGCCGGGTTAAGTTGTAGCCTACGCGACCAGTGCCCAGGCGCCCGTAGCTCAGGTGGATAGAGCAGCAGCCTTCTAAGCTGTTGGTCGGAGGTTCGAATCCTCCCGGGCGCATGCAAGGACAAACGGAGAATACCGCATGCCGAATGTCGAAACTCGAGTCTTTGCCGCGCTCGTGGTTCTGGCCGTCTGGCCCTCCGGCCGTCCGGCCGTCGCTCAAGCCATCGCCGACAACAGTTTTCTCGTTGAAGAAGCGTACAATCAGGAGCAGGGAGTGGTACAGCACATCGGCACCTGGATCCGCGCGCTCGACCGCGCACCGTGGGTGTTCACGTTCACGCAGGAATGGCCGCTCGGTTCACAGACGCATCAGCTGAGTTATTCGATTCCGTTTCAACAGACACCTGCGCGGCTCTCCGGTTTTGGTGATGCGGCCATCAACTATCGGTATCAATGGCTCGCGGCCGATGCGCCGGTCGCGTTCGCGCCCCGCGTCTCGATGCTCATTCCCACGGGGAGCGAGGCGCGCGGATTGGGAAGCGGCGCGCTGGGCGCGCAACTGAATTTGCCGCTGAGTGCGACGCTGGGATCGTCCGTGGTGACGCACTGGAATGCGGGCGTGACAGCGATTCCGGACGTGACCACGTACAACCTGGGTGGCAGCGTCATTTGGCTAGCGACCCCGGTTTTCAACATTCTGTGTGAAGCGGTTTGGCTCGAGCAGAATACCGGGGCGCGTTCGGTGATCCTGAATCCCGGTGTGCGCTGGGCGCATAACTTCGCCAGTGGCTTGCAGATTGTGCCGGGGGTCGCGTATGGGATCGGATTGGGGCCGTCGCAGGGGGAACGGACGGCGTTTTTCTATCTAAGTTTTGAACATCGATTCAAGGCGGAGTCGGGCAGGGATTAACCCCTCCGGAAGAGCCGTAAACTCAATTGGCTGACCCCCTTGACTCACCTTGGACCCCCGGCTAGGATTGGCGTCTCGCTGCGAACTTTTTTCGCAGCCGCTCTTTGAGAACTGATGATCGAGTGTGTGGAGTGCGGCCCCAATTGAGCGGACGCGCATGTCAGATGGCGCGCCGCAAGGGGTTTTACTCTGACTGTGATTCGGACGACAGAATTTCCAGTCGTTCGTAAGAGCTGTTCGAATTTTCCTATCATTGGAGAGTTTGATCCTGGCTCAGGACGAACGCTGGCGGCGTGCCTAACACATGTAAGTCGAACGGGACTCGGGGGGCAACTCTCGAGTTCAGTGGCAGACGGGTGCGTAACACGTGAGAAACTTGTCCATCGGTGGGGGATAGCCGGCCCAACGGCCGGTTAATACCGCGTACGATCGTTTAGGGGCATCCCTGAGCGATGAAAGCCTTCGGGCGCCGGCGGAGAGTCTCGCGGCCTATCAGCTAGTTGGCGGGGTAACGGCCCACCAAGGCGACGACGGGTAGCTGGTCTGAGAGGATGGCCAGCCACATTGGGACTGAGACACGGCCCAGACTCCTACGGGAGGCAGCAGTGGGGAATCTTGCGCAATGGCCGCAAGGCTGACGCAGCGACGCCGCGTGTGGGATGACGGCCTTCGGGTTGTAAACCACTGTCGGGAGGAACGAATAC
>DASTDR010000439.1:0-3734 GCA_035710265.1 Gemmatimonadales bacterium
GGGAAGTGGACCGTGTCATTGTGGCCTCCCGCGTGGGATCTGACCCCAATTCATACCGTTTGACAACCCCCGACTGCGGGCGATAATCGGCGTGGTCAGGAGATCACCATGAAAACGCTCCGGTTCGTCGTTGCGGCCCTGTTGCTCATGAACATCCCGCTGGCCGCGCAGTGGCTGAAGTATCCAACAGCCGGCATTCCCCGTACTCCGGACGGGAAGGCTGACCTGACGGGGCCGACGCCTCGGAATGCCAACGGAAAGCCCGTCCTGGCTGGCCTCTGGCGGCCGGCGGCCGGCGGGCCTGGTGTTGGAAACATCGCGAGGAACCTCAAGGAGCCGCTTCCGTTCCAGCCGTGGGCCGAGACGCTCCTCAAGGAGCGGCGAGCCAGCAACAGCGTCGACGATCCCACCGCCCGGTGTGTGGTCGGCGGCGTACCGCGTTCTGACCTCGTGGGCTACCCGTACAAGATCCTCGAGGTGCCGGGCATGGTCGTGATTCTGTACGAGGCCGTGCACTCGTACCGGCAGATCTTCACCGACGGCCGCGAGCACCCCAAAGACCCGAATCCGGCGTGGTTCGGCTACTCGGTCGGGAAGTGGGATGGCGACACGCTCGTCGTCGAGACCACCGGGTTCAACGACAACGTCTGGCTGGACAACGCCGGCACGCCCGCGACCGAACAGCTCCGCGTGACTGAGCGATTCACGCGGAAGAACTTCGGGAGCATGGAGATCGAGATCACGATCGACGATCCGAAGGCCTACACGAAGCCGTGGACCGTGACGCAGCCGCTCACGTTTCAGGCCGACACGGAGCTGCTGGAGTACATGTGCAACGAGAACAACAAGTACTTCGACATCATCCCCAAGGCAGAGGGCAGGGGAAGTAAATAAGGGGGCAGGGGGCAGGGGGCAGGGGGCAGGGGGCAGGGGCAGGGGGCAGGGGGTAGGGGGCAGCAGCCCCGCTCACGATCCGGACTTCCAGTTCAGGATCAGACTAATCGGGGAGGCGGCTTCATCGGCGACCGCGTTCACGAGGAAGCTCCGACCGTCGGCAGACACCATGTACTGCTGCTTGAAGAGCCCTTGCACGGCGCCGCCAAGCCGTGTGGTGAAGAGCGCGGTTGGCTTGCCGATCTCTGGTTGATTCCCCGTGAACGCAATCGGGACGGCCATCAGTTTCTCGTCCATCGTCGCGACGTAGAAGATCTCCTTTCCGTCTGGACGCCAGCGTACCTGCGCCCCGCCGTTGGTCGAGACCTGCCACGTCCCTCCGGGACCGGGAAACGGCCGAACGTAGATCTCGAACCGGCCTGACTCGTTGGACTGATACGCAACCCACTTGCCGTCCGGCGAAAACTGCCCATCGCGCTCCTCGAACTCCGTCTGCACGACGGAAAACTGCTTTCGATCGCCGGTCATCGGGAGCGCCCACAGGTCGTACCCCGTCTTGGGGCCGGTGTTGCGGTAGAGCAGAAAGCCCCCGTCACGCGACCAGTCGGAGGGCGCTTTATCCTCCGGCGTGGACAGCAGCACCTGATCGCCTCCCGCGCCGCTCGCCGACTTGAGGTACAAGTCCGACACGCCCGTTCGATTCGATTGAAACGCGATCTGTGCCCCGTCGGGCGACCAGGCCGGGTTGACGTCGTTGGCCGCATCGGAGGTGAAGCGGCTGAGGACTCCGCGGACGATGTCGAGCAGCCAGACGTCGACGTTTCCGTTCGTCGTTCGTAACATGGCGACGCGCCGTCCGTCAGGCGACATCGAGGGATTGGTCGGGCCCCCGCTGTCGCGTTCGCCGACCTTGCCGATCTCGCCACCCGATCGGTCCAGCCAGACGAACTGTCGCCGGCCGCCTGCCGAACCGGTGCGAAAGACGATAGTGCCTGCCGCCGAAGCGGAAAGCGCCGAGTGTCCGGTCGAGCCGGCGAGGGCGACGTTCTCGGCGAGCGGCGTTGGATTGCCGACAAGTGCGAGACGTGCCGGGTCGAGGGTTTGCGCGAACAGCGTTCGCTGGCGGACGAAGAGCAGGTCCGATGGCCCACGAAAAACGGCAGTCGCATCGGCCTCCACCAGACGGCGTGGCGCGGATCCGGCCAGGTCTCCGAGGTACACACCGCTCGCCGCCCCCTGGACGTAGAAGATGAAGTGGTTGCCGTCGGGCAGGAAAACGGGAAAGCGATCGTTGCCCCGATCCCCGCCTTGGGTCACCTGCGCTGGCTCCCCGCCGCTCGCGGACACGCGCCACAAACGGCCGGTGGCATTCGGAGCAAACAGGATTACGTCGTCGGCGTTCCAGGTGCCGCCTCGCCCGGCGATCGCGTCCGTGAGGCTCTGCACTGCGCTGGTGTCGATGTCGAGCCGCTTCAACTTTCCGTCTGCGAAGAAGCCGATCGCCTTGCTGTCGGGCGACCAGAACGGGAACTGCCCGCGCTCGGTTCCCGGCAACGGCTGGGACGAAATCGAGCCGAGCGCGCGAGCCCACAGGCGCGGCCCGCCTTGGCCGTCGCCGGCGAACACGATCTTCTGCCCGTCGGGTGAAATCGCGAGCGACGTGACGTCGGTCGTCGGCGGCGTGTTCAGCTCGAGTCGCATCTCTGGGCTCGCAGCACCGGGGAGCGCCGATCGAGGCAGCCAGACGAACGCCGCCACCGCAGAGAGCGTGACGAGCGCCAGAGCCGCCCATGCGATCTGCTCGCGCAGGGATGGACGAACCACCAGCGGCGTCGCCGCCTCCGGATCGTTGAGTGTGTCGTCAATCTCAATTCGCGCGTCGCCGATGTGCTGCAACCGCTCGTGAGGATCCTTGCGCAGGCACCGGCGCAGGAGACGGCGGATGGACGCCGGCGTGTCCGAGGGAAGCCGTCCCCACTCAGGTTCCGATTTGAGGACCTCGCTGACGATCTCGCTGACCGATCCTCCACGAAAGGCCGCCTTTCCGGCGAGCATCTCGTAGAGCACGCAGCCGAAGGCCCAGACGTCGGCCGTGCGCTCAATCTCCTCGCCTTTGGCCTGCTCCGGCGACATGTAGGCTGCCGTGCCCAGGATCGTCCCCGGCATCGAGATCGTTGGAGAGTTCGAGGTGTCGGTCCGCGCTGGACGACCGTCGCGGATCTTGGCCAGTCCGAAGTCCAGCACTTTGACCGTCCCGGTTGTGACCTTCACGTTGCCGGGCTTCAGATCGCGATGGATGATGCCTTTGCCGTGTGCAACCTCGAGCGCCGCCGCCATCTGACGCGCCAGGCGCAGCGCGTCGGCACCTTTCATCGGGCCTTTGACGAGGAGGTCGGCGAGCGTCGGGCCCTCGACGAGCTCGAGCACCAGAGCCTTGCGGCCGTCGGTCTCCTCCAGGCCGTAGATCGCGCCAATGGCGGAGTGGCTCAGCGAAGCGAGGACCTGGGCCTCGCGTCCGAATCGCGCGAGGCGATCCGGATCGCCGGCAAACGCGTCCGGAAGGATTTTGAGGGCGACCTCGCGCTGCAGCTTGAGGTCGCGGGCCCGGTAGACTTCTCCCATCCCGCCGGCCCCGAGCGAGCCGATGACTTCATAGGCGCCGAAGCGGTCACCACGTGTCAACATGATTCGAGACGAGCAGGCACCGGCGGAGTAAGCGACAGGCCGCCGGATTATACGTCAACCTCACTCGACCGTTCTCTCAATCGACAATCAAGGATCGCCCATCACCAACGATTCGATAATCAAAGATCAAGAATCAACAATGCCCTAGTGCTACT
>DASTDR010000440.1:0-3065 GCA_035710265.1 Gemmatimonadales bacterium
GGGCGCCGAGGCGCTGCGGCTGGCGCACGAGGAGGAGATTGCGGCGTTGTACCCGGAATTCGAGGTGGGCGCCATGCCGCCGTTCGGCATGATGAAGGGCCATCGCGTCTTCGTCGAACGGTGCTTCGTCGGCGAGCCGGAGATGGTCTTCAACGCCGGCACGCACACAGATTCGCTGTGCATGCACTACGGAGACTTCGCCGACATCGTGCATCCGATGGTCGGCGTGTTCGGGGTGCCGCCTCGCAGAGGTACCCCGCGTCCCGTTTCCGCCTCCGCGTGAGCATGTCGGGCGCCGTGGAAGTGGTCTACAAATTGTCTTGCAGTTGGGGCGACTGTCTCCTAAGCTCGGCCCGTAGTCTCCGTGCCGATCGAAGACACCGCCTCCCTCGAGGCGGAGTTCCTCAGGCTCCTGCCGCTCATCGAGCGCATCAGCAGGTTCGTCGCTTCCCGTTACGGCCTGTTCGGCGCCGAGGCGGAGGACTTCGCCTCGCACGTCAAGGAAAGACTGATTAGAGACGACTACGGTGTGCTTCGGAAGTTTGCACATCGGTGCCGGATCGAGACGTATCTCACGACCGTCATCGGTAATCTGGGCAAGGACTTCAAGATCAGCGCCTCGGGGAAGTGGAGGCCGTCTGCCGCGGCGCGCCGCCTCGGGCAGGTTGCGCTGCTCGTGGAGCGGCTTACCGTCTGCGACGGGCGCACACTCGACGACGCCTGGGAGACGATCAGGACGAATTACCGTCTCCCCGTGTCGCGCGCCGAAGTTGAACGGCTCGCCCACCAGTTGCCGCCCCGGTCGGTGCGGCGCTTTGTTTCGGATCTGACCCTCGTCGACACGCCGGACCCGGGCACCGCGCCCGACGACGTCATCGCCGGGGAGCAACGCCGTGCCAAACTGGAGCGCGCTCTCGCGGTGTTGAGAGCGCTCGTCTCCGAACTGCCTGCGCAGGACCAGTTGATCCTGTCGCTGTGCTCGGACGGCCTTACGGTGGCAGAGATTGCTTCCACGCTGAGTTTGGACCAAAAGCGCCTGTACCGCCGGCGCGACAGCCTGTTCGCCAGGCTGCGCGCCGCGCTCGAGGCGGAGGCCGTCGACCCGTGGGTCATCGAGTGGCCCACGAACGGCTGATTCAGCAGCCGGATATCGGGCTGGCGAGGGAAAATTACATGGTCTGTCCGTCAATGGTGACAAGGCACCCGAATGGCATTGAATGAGCGGCGCCATCCGTTTGCAGGCGACGGAGGAGGGCATCCTGACGCCGAGCTGTTGGCGGAGTACGCCGATCAGGTGCTGGCTGCGGACATGCGCGCGGATGTCGAGCGTCACGTGGCCCGATGCGCGGAATGCCGCGCGGTGCTCGTGGACACGATGGCGTTTCTCGCCGAGAACGCGCGTCCGCGATGGCAGCCCCGCCTGATTGCTGCTACCGCGGGGCTCGCGGCGGCCGCGGCCCTGGTAATCGGCATCATTCAGCCGCAGTGGCTCGGGCTGGAGACCGATCCACCCGGACTGCGGCAACTGACCATCGCTATGGCGAACGAGCCGACGCGGCCATTGGAAGGGCGGCTCGCGGGCGATTTCTCGTATGCCCCTGCGCCTGCACTCATCCGGGGTCTTCGGGGCGCCGCGGACCTTACCGTTTCGCCAGACGTGCGGATTGCCGCGGCCACGATTGAGAAAGCGGCTCAGGAACGGGACACTCCGGACCGTGTCGCTGTACTTGGCGTCGCGTTCGCGGCAACTGGCGACCTGGATCGTGCCGTCGTATCGCTGGAACGGGCCGTGGCACGCGAGCCAGGCAACGCGCGGTTTCAGAACAACCTGAGCGCGGTGTACATGGCAAGGGCGCAGTACATTCTCGCGCTGACGGCGGCCGAGCGCGCACTCGCTGCAGACCCGAGGTTGCGCGAAGCCTGCTTCAACCGCGCCTTGGCCTTCGAACGCCTGGCGGACGGCGAGGCGCGGCAGGCCTGGGAGCGTTGCCTGGCTGCCGAAACAGACCCGGCCTGGTCCGCAGAGATTCGGGATCACATCAACACGCTGAAGCGCTGACGGCGTGCACCGTGGCGTCGAGCGCGCCCTAGCTTTGAGACTCGAAGAACGAATTCAGGTAGCTCCTCAGCTCGTCGAGGACGGATTTGTGCACGCCTCGCGCTTCGAGGACAGAGAGTTGGATTTCCAGTTCTCGGTGTCCCTCCTCGACCCTGCGCAGCGCCCGCTTCCAGTCGCAGCGCGCCCGAGCGAGGCGCCCGTGGGCGAGATTGACGGTCCGGTCGGTCGACGATTGAAAGACGGCGACCGCCGGCTCGCTGAACTTGAGCGCGGCTTCTGGGTCCGGCGGCTTGTCACGCCTTTCGCTCTCGCCGTTCCCGTCCTTCTCGATGCGAAAAAAGAACGGATCAGCGATTCCCTTTGCGATCGACTCGGCCAGGCGGGCGCCGGCTGCGGTACCCTCGCGTCGATCGACTGCCTCGCGGAGCACGTCGAGTCCCTTCCGCAGATGTGGCGAGTGCGAGCCCTGGAGATAGAGACACTTGCCGACGTCGTGACTGAAGAAGTCCTGCGCCCGCGTTTCGTCAGCCGAATCGGGGCGCGCAATCAGGAGTCGTAGCGTGTTCGAGCGCACAGTCCTCCGGTCGTGGCCGACGTATGTCGCTTGCAACACGTACTCGCCGGGCTTGTCAAAGTAGAACCCACCGCGCCCGTAGGTGAGATCCAGTTCTTCGCTGTAGCGATCGAGGAAAGGCTCGGCGGTGGCGGCCGGTGCCAGGTCCTTCAGCAGGGCTCCCCGCAGCCTGTGCGTCATCGGTACGTACTCAACGATTTTGTCGTCACGCCCCCGGATGGAAACAGTCACGTTTCCGTCCGAGCACTGCAACCGCGCGTCGATGCGCAGCGGGCGAGGCGACAGATTCCGGAGCCGCAGCTCGATCTTCACCGGCGTCATGAAATCAACGTCAGTCCCGCCTCGCAGAAGCAGCTCCAACGGGCTGTCCTCGGCGCAGGAGTTCCCAGCGTCGTGCCTGGAGGCGGAGTCCTGATGCACGTTCAAGTGCCC
>DASTDR010000441.1:0-7807 GCA_035710265.1 Gemmatimonadales bacterium
ATCAGCTATCGGCTATCCGTTGACCCGATAGCCGATAGCCGACAGCCGATAGCTACCTTCCCCAGCTGTTGTTCTCTCTCGCTATATCCGGGTAGATCCGTCGCGGGTCGATCACCACGCCGACCACTTGTTTGGATCCCGCCATTCGATAGCGGAACGTATTTCCGAGCGCCCACATATCCACGGGCAGATCACGATGCTCAGTCGTCCCGTCGCCGAAGCGCAGCTCGAGCTGCACGGGCAAGACCATTTGTCCGCGATTGGACAGCACGATGAATGTGCTGTCGCCGGTACGACGCACTTCCTCCACGGCCTGATCGAGCCGCGCGGTCGTGTAGATCCAGCTCCGCCAGAACCAGTCCAGATCCCGGCCGGTGACGTCGCTGATCGTCCGGAAGAAATCGGCCGGCTGCGGATGCTTGCCCTTCCAGCGCCTGAGATACTCGCGAAACGCCCGGTTGAAATCGTCCTTGCCGACGACCGCGTCGCGTAGAATCGAGAGCATGAGCGCCGGCTTCTGATATGCGTTCCAATACAGCTGCCGGACTTCATCTGGTTTGGTGATCATCGGCTGCTCATGGCCCGCGACGGCATTCGCGGTGTACGCCGTCAGCAGCTCGCGCCGGACCGTGTCGCCGTACGCCGTACCTTTGAAAAACGCCTCGGCCACATCGTAGTTGGTGAACGTATTGAATCCCTCGTCCATCCACGGATAGCGCCGCTCGTCGGACCCCGCCTGCATCGGGAACCATTGGTGTCCGAGCTCGTGCGTAAGGATCCAGAACTGATCCTCGCGCTTCTGCAACGAAGGGCAGTAGATCACCATCGGGTACTCCATCCCTTCGACGAGCCCCTCCACCGCCGAGATCTGCGGCCACGGGTACTGTCCCAGCGTATTCGAGAACTGGCGCAGCGCGAACCGGAGCATCGTGTTCGCTTCTTCCCACGGCGTCGCGTCGGCGTGGTAGAAGGTCTGGATCAGAATCCCTTCCCACGTGCTTACATCCCAGCGCAAGCCGCTGCCCGCGGCCCAGGCGAAGTCGCGCACATTGCTCGCCGTGAAGCGCCACGTCCTGGTGCCCGGAACCTTCCGGGTCGCGTTCGCCGTGGCCTCCTGACGCGTGATCACCGACACCACCTGGCCCGGGTTCGTGAATGCGCGCGACAACCGCGCACGCTCCTGCGCCGAACGGACGACGGTGGGGTTCGCCAGCGCGCCCGTGGCGGTGACCACGAAGCCGGCGGGCACCGTGAGGCTCACATCGAAGTCGCCGTACTCGAGATAGAACTCGCCGGCGCCGAGAAACGGCAGCGTGTTCCAGCCGCGCACGTCGTCATAGACCGCCATGCGCGGGTACCACTGGGCGATTTCGTAGAAGCGTGATCCCACGCGCCCCATTCGGCCCCCGCCGTAGGGCGGGATGGGGAAGTGCCAGGCCACGTCGAACGTGGTGCTGAGTCCGGGTGCGAGGGGCTGCGGCAGCTCGACGCGCATCATCGTCCCGAAGACCTTGGTGGTCAGTGCCCGGCCGCCGGGCCCGGCAAAGCGATCGATCGTGATGCCACCCGAGAAGCCTTTGCCCGTGAAATCGAACACCACGCCGCCGGCGAACTGCAGGGGTGGCTGATTCAGGACGCTCGAGACCGACCCCGGCGCGAACAGGTTCTGGTCGAGCTGCACCCACACGACCGAAAGCGGATCGGGAGAGCGATTGGCGTAGTAGATGCGGCCGCGCCCGCGCAGCACGTTCGTGGCCGTGTCAAGCGTCGCTTCGAGCGTGTAATCGGTCCGTTGCTGCCAGTAGCCACGACCCGGCGCGCCTGAGGCGCTGCGGACGGTGGTCGGTGCGGGCATCGGCAGCGCCCGGAAGGGCGATGAATCCGCTACGGGTTGCTGAAGCGCGAGGACGAGCAAAACCAGCATCAGAGCTCCTGTTTAGTGGCTGGCAATCGCACCTGCGGCGCGGTGCGCGATCGCCATCACGGTGAGCATGGGATTCACTCCGGACGCGCCCGGGAAGGTGCTCGCGTCCGCAACGTACAGGTTTCGTATACCCCACACCCGGTGTTCGGCATCCACGACCGACGTACGCTTGCTCGCCCCCATCCGGCAGGACGCCATCTGATGAAACGTGACCAGCAGGAGCTGGTTGGGGCCCCAGCCCGCTGCATCGACGCGCCGCAGCCAATGATACCGCTCGTCCACATTGCCCGTTCGATAGCGAATGTCCCGGGCGAGCGGCAGCCAGACCTCCCGCGCGCCGGCGGCCTCGATCACCTGGGAGGCGCTCGCGATCGCCTTGCGCATGTGCACACGGTCGTAGCGGGACAGGTGATAGTCCACAACCGGGATGCCGTCGCGGTCCACGCTGACGCGGCCGCCGTAACGGTCGCGCAGCAGGATTCCGATGAGCGCCGTGCGAGGCAGGCTCGCCATCCGCTCGCGATGACCGGCGGCCGATTCCCAGGGGGCGGCGAGCGCCTGCAACGAAGGATGGATCGGCGCAGTTTCGAGCTTGAACCCGTAGCCTTGATCGAGATCGGCGAACTGATCCGAATAGTGCGCCTGCACCGTGCCGGTCCAGGGCCGCACGTCCTCCGGCATCTCGCCGAGCACAGCGGTCGCGGGATGCAGCGCGAGATGACGGCCGAGGGCTTTGAGCTGCACGCCGGAGCGCAGCAAGAGCGCCGGCGAGTGAATCGATCCGGCGGCCACCACGACCGCCTTCGCCCGCACGGTGAGCGTGAAACGGCCGGCGCGCGCTTCCACGCCGGTTGCCCTGCCGCGCTCGATCGTCACACGCTGGACGTCGCAGTTCGCCACGATGCGGGCGCCCCGATCGAATGCGTCCTGGAGATAGGTGACGAGCGTCGATTGCTTGGCGCCGCGGCGGCATCCGAACCCGCAGTAGCCGCACATTTCGTCCTGGGTGCAGCCGCGCACGTCGCGCGGGAGGAGGCCATGATGCCAGCCCAGTCGCTCGAGGCCGCGAATCAGTACGCGATCCCGTCCCGACGGCTTCGCGTGGTCGGTGTTCACGCCGAGGCGGTTGGCCACCTTGTGGAGCGCCACATTGAACTCTTTGCTTTCGAAATGGGGCAGGCCGTGCTTCGTGGCCCACTCGTGCCGGACAGCGGGCGGCGTGGGGAAGCTCGTCGTGTAATTGACGACGGTGCCGCCGCCGAGCGTGGCGCCCTGGAGCACGACGAGACCCAAATCGCGCGTAGCGAGAAGACCGCCGGCGTCGTACATGGTGGCGAGCGCGTGCCCTTCTTCGTGCGTAAAGTCGGCTTCGTTGCGGTAGCCGCCCTTCTCCAGCACGATCACGTCTTTGCCTTTCGCGGCGAGCTCGGCGGCCACCACGCTCCCCCCGGCGCCGGAGCCGACGACGACCACGTCGCAGTCGAGGATCGTGCGGCCGCTGATCGAAAGCGGATGAATCGTCTTGCCGGTGTTGGGCGGCGGCCCCAGCGGACCTGGGTAACCGATCGCGCGTCCCGCGCCGGGCGTGGTGTAGTGCGTCACCGTCGTCAGCCGCTTCAACGCCTGAAAGGCTTTGCGGCGCAGGGGAATCCAGCTGGTCGCCCAGCCACGCAGGCAGCGCTCGCGCCGGCGCGCCGACATCCTGGTGAACGGAAGCGGGACGCCGCTGAGCAGCAGGTTCAGCGCGCTCGACTCGAGCAGGCGGAGGAGCCGGTCGAGCTCCGCGCGATCGGCGGCGCGGGGAAGGGCGGCGATCTTGTCGGCGACGCGGTCGCCCAGATCCTCTGCGCCGTCGGGAACGAGCGCGGCCGCGACCGCGCGCAACACGCGCAGCGCGGCGGGCGACAGGCTCAACGCACCTGCGCGATAGTCAGTTTGAAGCCGTCGGGATCGCTGATCATGAAACTGCGCTCGCCCCAGGGCATGTCGGTCGGTTCCTGATCGAGCGTTCCGCCCCGCGCCTTGATCTCGGCCGCGAGCCGGTCGATGTCCTGTGCGGTCGACACGTGCAGCCGGCTCCCAATGCCTTTCTGACGGTTCCGGCCCTTGGCGAAGTCGTCCTGGGTCAGCATGAACAACACGGCGCCGGCGCGCAGCTCGCACCCCTGGAGGGCGCCGTTTTCCCGCCACTCCTCCCCCACGACGAAACCGAGCACGTCACGATAGAACGCGATGCTGCGCTGCAGGTCGGTGGCGGTAAACGTGGGAGACACGTCGCGGAGCCGCAACGTTTCCGGTTGGCGGCGCGCCGGAGGACGCGGGGGACGGCTCTTGGGCTTCGCCGGTTTCCGAGCTTTTTTCTTGGCCATGAGGTTTAGCTCCCGAAACGATGGGGTCTGAAAGCGTAGCGAACCGCTGTGGGTCTCGCCAGATTCCCCAAGACACTATCACCATTTACCGAGGACGATCATGGCCACGAGCAATGCCGTCGCGACTTGGGAAGGCAAACTCAAAGAAGGAAAGGGGACGTTCAAGGCGCAGAGCGGCGCATTCAACGGCGCTTTCAGCTTCGGGACCCGGTTTGAAGGAAAAAAGGGCAGCAATCCGGAGGAATTGCTCGCGGCCGCGCACGCCGGCTGCTTCAGCATGGCGCTGTCGGCGGCGCTGGAGAAGACGGGGCATGTGGTCACGCGGATCGAGACCCGCGCTGCCGTCACGATCGAAACCGTTGACGGCGCGTCGAAAGTGACCAAGAGCGAGCTGGACGTACGCGGCAGGGTCGAGGGGATCGATGAGGCCGCGTTCGTGCAGGCCGCCGAGGGGGCGAAGAAGAACTGCCCGATCTCGAAGGCGATTCAGAACAACGTCACTATCACGATGCGGGCGAAGCTCTCCTGATCCCGCGTCCCTCGTCGACGAGGAGGAGCAGCCCACCACCAATCAGGAAGAACGACAGAATCGTCGCGACGCCGGCGCGCTGGCTCTGGAACAGTTGAGTCGCCACGCCCAGGAGAGCCGGCCCGGCGAACGCCGTCAGCCGTCCGGAGAACGCGAAGAAGCCGAAGAATTCGTTCTCATTGCCGCGAGGCGCAAACCGCGCCATCAGGGAGCGGCTTGCGGACTGGTTCGGGCCGGCGAACACGCCGATGAGTATTCCTGAGACCCAGAACCAGCCGCGCGTCGGCGCCCACACCGCGAGCGCGGTGGCGGCGGCGAGCGCGGCGCAACTCACCAGCACGGTGCGCTTCCCCCCGATCCGATCGTCTACGAAGCCGAACAGCAACGCCCCGGCGCCCGCGGCCACATTGATCGCGATGCCGAACTTGATCACGTCCGCGAGCGTCATGCCGAACGTCCCCGCTGCGTAAATCCCGCCGAACGCGAACACCGTCACTAACCCGTCGTTGAAGATCAGTCGTGCGAGCAGGAAGAGTGCGGCATCCTGGTATTGCAGGAGCCGTCGGCCTTCAGCCATCACCCCTCTGAATGCTGACGGCGCATGGCTGAGGATCTGCCTCGGCGTATCCCGCAGCGTGAGAAAC
Organism: Gemmatimonadales bacterium; assembly: GCA_035710265.1. GTDB lineage: Bacteria > Gemmatimonadota > Gemmatimonadetes > Gemmatimonadales > GWC2-71-9 > 20CM-2-65-7. Next base: position 5,467 of record DASTDR010000441.1, read on the forward strand.
AGGGGAAGCGAGAAGACCGAGAGCCACACCGCCACGAGCAGACAAATCGCGCGAATATTGAACCCCGCCTCGCGCGAAATGCCGAACCACGGCTGCTCGGTTTGGACGAATCCGACGAGCGCGAGCACCAGCGCGACCAGTCCGCCCGCATACCCTAACGCCCAGCCATATCCGGAGACGCGGCCCAACTTGTCGGGCGGAGCGATGGTGGGCAGCAGGGCGTTGTAGAACAGCATCCCGAGCTCGAATCCGATGTCCGCCAGCACGAACAGGGTGAGCGCGACGAGCGCCTCACCGCGCGTGCCGGGGGCGACGAAGGTCAACGTTCCCGTCGCCAGGACGCAGACCGTCGTGGTGACGGCGAGAAACCTGAGCCGGCGTCCACTCTGATCCGCCATCGCGCCCAGGAGCGGCGCCAGGATCGCGACGGCGAGGCCGGCGACCGCGACCGCGCGCGACCACCACGCCGTTCCGGTAACGACGTCGGGCGCGAACTTCTGCGCGAAGTAGGCGGAATAGACGAAGGTGACGACGAGCGTCGTGTATGGGGAGTTGGCCCAATCGAAGAGGCACCAGGCGAACCGTTTCACCGCGCGGCAAAATGGCGTGCGTTCACGCCGCTCGCTAGCTTGGACCCGTGGCCTGGATGGTGTATCTGCTCCGCTGCCGGGACGGTTCCCTCTACACCGGCATTACCAACGATCTCCAGCGGCGTCTCGAGGCGCATCACCGCGGCACCGCGAGTGCCTACACGCGCTCGCGCCGGCCGCTCGCGCTCGCATATCAGGAACCGCTCCCTGATCGCGGCGCGGCGCTGCGGCGTGAGGCCGCGATCCGGCGCCTTTCCCGAGCCGCCAAGCTGGCCCTGTGCACCGGCGCGACGTAGCAGCCGCGGTCATCGCGGTGCTCGTGGCGGCGGTCTGCGTCCGACTCGGGATCTGGCAGCTCGATCGGCTTAGCCAGCGCAAGGTCCGGAGCGCGGCCCTCGCGGCACGCATGGCGCTGCCAGTGCTGGAGGTGCGCGCCGGCGTTTCCGCCGACAGTGCCCGCCAGCGCCGCGTGCGGGCGCGCGGCCGTTACGATTTCCCCGCCGAGCGCACCTGGCCCGGACGAAGCTTCGAAGGCACTCCCGGGGTCGCGCTCATCACGCCGCTGCGACTGGCGGATGGGTCGGCGGTGCTGGTCGATCGGGGCTGGGTGCCGTCTCCGGACGCGTTTCATGTGGATCACTCGGCCTATCGCGAGCCGGATTCGGGAACCGTGACGGGCGTTGCGCGCGCGCTGCCGCGCGGACGCGGAGACGTCGATTCGATCGGGTACTTGCCGTTTGTGATCGAGCTGGAGACACCTGAAAGCCACGGGCTGCCCAGGCGTTGGCCGCGACCCGCATTCGACAACGGCCCGCACCTGTCCTACGCGATTCAATGGTTCAGCTTTGCGGTGATCGCTCTGGTGGGGACTGCCGTAATGATTCGTAAAGGTCGTTGAGCAGCTCGGCCCCGCGCTCGATCCGCGTTCCATCGCGCGGGTATCGTTTTACGATCCCGGCAATCAGCCGCGCAAACCCAGGCGTCTCGTCCCGACCGAACTTCTCGTCCTTCACATCCACGTCGTGCACCATCTCGGCGATGGCGCGCAGGGCGTCGTCCTGCTCGAGGCCGAACCGCTGAAGCAACGTTTCGAACGTGCAGCGATCGCCTTCGTGCGTGTAGTCGCCCTCGAACATGTCGAAGCTCACCGCTCCCTGGCGGCGCTCACCGAAGACGAACCGGGCCTTCGAGTCGATGAATCGCTTGATGAGCCAGGCGCTGGCGATGCGATCGACGTGCACGTCGGGGCGCGTGATCCATGTTTGCCCGCGAACGCGCTTGACGAAACCGTGTCGGGCTGTGTCGGCTGTCCTGAGTTTTGCCACGGCTGCCTCCGCAGTCTTGCGCCCAGTGGCGTCAAAGTGATCGAGCGCCGCGATCTCCCGGAGCCGGCGTTCGAGCCGCCGGGCTTCGGGGCCCGAGGCTGGCTGCTCCGCGGCCCGCGTCACCGCGGCATACTCGGCGTCCCTGGCCGCGCGAAACAGGGACTCGATCTGTGTGTCGGTCAGACCATCGATGAACGCAGCGCGGCACACCGACGCCTCACCGCCACCGGCCGTGATCTCCTTGCGCAGCCACTGAAAATCTTCCGTCGCCTGATCGCTGAAGGGCAGGGCGTACACGGAGTTCTTGATCGGAATCGCGCCGAGTGACTGGAGACGCCGCCAAATCTTGACCCGGAAGTAGTCAGGCTTGGGCCGGAGCTGATGAATCAGCAACAACCATCGTCCGTCTTTCACAGGAATGCCTGG
>DASTDR010000442.1:0-3769 GCA_035710265.1 Gemmatimonadales bacterium
GAACTGTTTCTCGAACTGCCATCCGAACTGGCTGATGGTCGGCCGAACGTCAATCAACCGCTCGTGCAGTTTCTCGACGACGCCGTCGCTGAGGGCTGTGAAGCCGATCCGGGGACCCGACAGGTTGACCGCCCTCGCCACCGGCGGCGGGGTGATGGGGTTCTGAACCGTCTGCGCGCCGAGCGGCGCGGCGACACCGAGGAACAGCGCGAGAAAACCGAGTGCCCGCATACGTCACCTCCATGAGGCATGGTGCGCGCGGGCACGGGCGGATGTCTTGACGGAGTTCCTGAAAAACCCTGATCGCTCTGGTCGCGAGCACGATTCAGGAACGGCTGGCAGGCTGACGGCTACGGGCTTGGCTGAGCCTTGCACTTCTACATATGACTGTGCTTAATATGTAGAAGCCGGAGGCTTGACCCCCATGAACCCAAAATCAGACCTGCCACAGGGCACCTTGGACCTACTCATCCTGAAGATCGTCGCCCTCGGCTCGGTGCACGGGTACGCCATCGCCCAACGGCTCCAGCAAGTGTCACGCGATGTCGTACAGGTGCCGCAGGGGTCGCTGTATCCGGCGCTGCACCGGCTCGAGTACCGTGGCCTGCTCGCAGCGGACTGGCAGGACACCGAGCGCGGCCGGGCGGCCAAGTTCTACCGGCTGACGCGCAAGGGTCGCGCTCAGCTCGAAGCGGACGCAGCCAGCTGGCAGCGTCTGAGCGACGCTGTCGGCCTCATCCTCGAGTTGTCGGAAGAAGGTGCGAAGTGACCTGGTGGTCTCGCTTGTGGCACCGGCGCCGTGTAGAAGAGCAGCTTCGCAACGAGTTGGAGTTTCACGTCGAAGGGCACACTGCCGACCTCATTGCGCGCGGAGTGGACCCGAACGAGGCGCGGCGACGGGCGCGACTCGAATTCGGTGGCGTCGAGCAGGTGAAGGAAGCGTGCCGCGATGCACGCGGCGCGCGCTGGCTCGAGGACGCCGCGCGGGATGTCCGGCATACGTTTCGCGCGCTGCGTCAGCGGCCCGGCTTCTCCGCGGTCGCGGTGACGACGCTGGCGATCGGCATCAGCACGACGACCATCATGTTCACCGTCGTGCACGGCGTGCTCCTCAAGCCGTTGGCATTCCCCGAGCCGCACCGGCTGTTGGTCGTGCGCGAAGAGACCAGCTTCAGCACGGCGTTCGGCAATCAGTGGGCGTTTGCGTACCCGAATTACCTCGATTGCCGCAACGAGGTGCGCGCGCTGGCAATGACTGCGTGGCGGTTCAGCGGCGGCACGGTCAGCGGGTCGGGCGTTCCCGACTATGTACAGGGAGTACAGGTCTCGTGGGATCTGTTTTCCGTGCTTGGCGTCCCCCTCGAACAAGGGCGAGGATTCCTCGAAGATGAGGATCGCCCCGGCGGCTCGCCGGTCGCCATCATCAGCCATTCCTTCTGGCAACGACGCTATGGCGGGCGAGCGGATATCGTCGGAGAACGCATCGTGTTCGACGGCACCGTCCACACTGTGATCGGCGTGGTGCCGGGCGGCACGGCGTTTCTGTCGAATGCCGACATCGTCACTCCCCTCGGTCAGGCGATGAGCGCTCGGCTTGGCGAACGGCGCATGCATCCTGGCATCCAGGTGTGGGCGCGGCTACGTCCCGACGCGTCGTTGGAAGAGGCGTCCGCACAACTCGCGCTTGTCGGCCAGCGTCTTGCCGAGGAGTATCCGGATTCCAACAAGGGGCGGACTTTCGTTGCGGCTACCGCGCAGGCGCAAGTCGGGAGCGTCGGATCGACGTTGTGGCTGCTCTTTGGCGCGGTCAGCCTCGTCCTGCTCGTCGCGTGCGCGAACGTCGCCAGCCTGCTGCTCGCGCGTGCGGTCGCCCGCCACCGCGAACTGGCGGTGCGTGGAGCGCTCGGAGCCAGTCGAAGCCGGCTCGTGCGGCAGTGCCTGACCGAGGCGGGGGTGCTGGCGCTCATCGGCGGACTGTGTGGCGTCGGGTTGGCGGCCGCCGGCCTGCGCCCGTTCATCGCGCAGTGGCCGGGAAATCTGCCACGAGCGGCGGAGGTGAGCCTCGACTGGAACGTGGTCCTGTTCGCGTCCGCGTTGTCGCTGGCGAGCAGCCTGATCGTCGGACTTGCGCCGGCGTTGCGCGCGCCTTCGCGCCACGTCGACAACGTCCTCCGTTCGGGCGGCCGGACCATTCGCGGAAGCTCCCGGACGTTGCACGGCCTGTTCGTGGTATCCGAGGTGGCGCTCGCGGTCATCCTGCTGGCATGTGCCGGGCTCCTCGGCCGCACGCTCGTTCGGCTCTCGTCGCTCGACCCTGGCGTGAACCGCGAGAACGTCATGGTCGCTCGCATGGCGCTTTCGCCGGCAACGCTCGCGGATCCGGCACGCACGCGAGCATCTTGGGCTGATCTGCTCGATCGGGCGCGAACGGTTCCGGCCGTTCAGGCTGCCGCCATTGTCGACACCGTTCCCATGCGTCAGGGCAACAACCAATTGCCGTACTGGAACAGCGCGACTCTGCCGCCTGCGGATGAACGACCGCTCGCGCTTGCGACTGCTGTCTCGCCCGACTACCTGACAGTGATGGGAATGGTCCTGCGCGCCGGACGTTTCGTAGAGGCGCGTGACGGCCTCACAACGCCGCCGGTTGTCGTCATCGACGACGTGCTGGCTCGCCAGGCGTTCGGCGCGGACGATCCGGTGGGCAAGCCGCTCTGGATTCCCGACCTCGCGCCAGGCCCGATCGAAGTCATCGGCGTTGTCGGGCATGTGCGCCATTGGGGGCTCGCTGGCGACGACCAAGCGGAGATCCGTGCACAGTTCTACTATCCGTTTGCGCAGGTGCCGGATCAGCTCGTGCGACGCTGGTCGGAGCTGATGTCAATCGCGGTCCGCACGTCAGTCGATCCGCTCGCGGTCGTGGAGCCGCTTCGTTACGAACTGCGGGGGGTGTCCGGCGATCAAGTGCTGTACGAGATTCGCACGCTCGATCAACTGGCGAGCAACAGCCTCGCTGGCGCGCGGTTCCTCCTAGTGTTGTTCAGTGTCTTTGCCGGCGTCGCGCTGCTGCTGGCGTGCATCGGTATTTATGGCGTCCTCTCGTTTCTCACCACCGAGCGCGTGCCGGAGATTGGGACGCGCATGGCGATGGGCGCCACTGCCGCCCAGGTCATGCAACTCGTGCTCGGCCAGAGCCTGCGCCTGATTGCCATTGGGATCGCTGTCGGAACGCTGGGCGCCCAGGCTGCCAGCTCGCTTCTGGTGCGCCTCGTCGAAGGCGTCCACGCCATCGAGCCCTCAACGCTCGCCACGATCGTGGCCGTGCTCGCCGCTTCGGCTCTGCTGGCGACCTATCTGCCAGCGCGGCGCGCCAGCCAGGTGGATGCGATGACGGCGCTGCGTTCGGAATAGCAGTCTCGTAGAGCGGGTCCTGCAGAGCGTCGTTCAAATCCCGGTGATTTGCACGTTTGCGCCGTCGGGATCCTTTACATGGAACCCGAACTCGATGTTCTCCTGCGGTGTCAGCCCCATCTCCTTCAAATCGCGCGTGACCGCGTCCCTGTTGAAGTTATCGACGCCGATGGCGAAGTGATCGACGAGCCCGGGCGGCGGCTCCAGGCGGATCGACACGAGAATCTTCTTGTCGATCCCGAGCCTCACGATCTTGTTGGCCTTGTCCTCGTTGATCACCGACAGGCTGAACACGCGGTTGTAGAAGTCGATCGAGCGCTGCAGGTCGCTGACGAGCACCGAGACGTGATTGATGCTG